>WTHE01000003.1 GCA_011523315.1 Candidatus Binatota bacterium | reverse complement strand
GGAGCTTCTGCACCACCCTGCGCGATGACGGGGTGAGCTATGGCGACTACCTGGAGCAGCTCACCTCTCTGATCTTCCTCAAGATGGCCGAGGAGATCATCGAGAACCTCGAAGCCGGCCTCCACAGCTTCCGCCAAGTGCTGGCCGGTCTGGGATCGCGCTGAGGAGCGGCTGGGCTGATGAAGCACATCGTGGTCAAGGGCGCCCGGCTCCACAACCTGAAAAACATCACCGTCCGTATTCCCAAAGGGCAGCTGGTGGTCGTCACCGGGGTCAGCGGCTCGGGGAAATCCAGCCTCGTCTTCGACATCGTCTTTGAGGAGGGCAAGCGGCACTACCTGCAGTCCATCGGCCTGCTCCCGGCACTGACCGAGGAAGACGCCTGCGATGAGATCGCGGGCATCGGTCCAACAGTCGCCGTCCAGCAGGCCATTATTCGGCAGAGCAACCCGCGCTCGATGGTCGGCACCAAGACGAAGCTCCTCGCCTACCTGAGCCTGCTCTATGCGCGCGAAGGGCGCATCGCGTGTTCGGCCTGCGCGGCAGCGGTCGGCGACGACCTGGTGTGCGGACAGTGCGGCAACACCGAAGAGCGACTCGAAGCCAACTACTTTTCTCCGAACTCTCCCAAGGGCATGTGCCTCCAGTGCGAGGGACGCGGGGTTCAGTTCGAGTTGGTGATGGAGAAACTGGTTCCCCGTGCCGACATGACGCTGCGTCAAGTGCTGGCCAAGGCCGGGGTACTGGCCAGCTTTCAGCACCTGCTGACGCGACGCCTCAAAGCGTATGTGGACACGCCGTTCTGCCAGCTGCCCGACGAGGCCAGGGACCACATTCTGTACGGCAGGCAGGTGCAACGTCCCTACCCCCGACGCAGTCTCAGCCTGTTCACCCGGCTGCGCTTTCTGCTCTCCCGCGGCCAGGATGTCGGCGGCGCGATGGTGATGCTGCCGTGCCCCCAATGCCAGGGCTATCGGGTCGGGGAGGAGGCGCGCCGGGTCACGCTCGGCCAGCGGCACATTGGTCACCTCGGCCACATGACCATCGCCGAGTTGCGTGACTTTTTGACCACCCTGGCGGCCCACCAGTCCGTGTCTGCCTTTGGCCGCAACCTGATCCGTGAAATCCTGGGTAAGACGCACGCCCTGGTCCGGGTCGGACTGGGACACCTGACGCCGTATCGGCCGATGCCGACGCTCAGCGGAGGCGAGATTCAACGCATCTTCCTGACCTCGCACCTGGATTCCAGGCTGGACTCGCTGATCTACGTTCTCGACGAGCCGACGGTCGGACTCCACGAGCTTGAAAAGGCGGACCTGCTCGAACAGATCGAGGCGCTACGCGGCCTGGGCAACTCGGTCATCGTCGTCGAGCATGATCGCAACACCATCGAGCGAGCGCAGCACGTCATTGATGTCGGGCCGCTGGCGGGCGACGGGGGCGGTGAAGTCGTGTACGAAGGGGACTACGACGGGCTGCTCACGTCCGAGCGCTCGGTCACCGGTCACTATCTGTCGGGCCGACGTGGCGTGCCCCGCAAGGCTCCGCACGAGTACGCCAGGGTCACCGACGCAAGGGCACGCCTGAGCCTGCGCCACGTCAGGACCAACAACCTCAAGGCTGTCACCGCAGACTTCCCGCTGGGCGTGCTCGTCGGCGTGGCCGGGGTCTCGGGCAGCGGCAAGAGTTCCCTCGTGTCAGGCACCCTGATCCCGCTGCTGGAGCGTCACTTTGCGGACCTGCGACACGGAGAAGCCACCGACCCGGACGCGGACGAAGAGGCCGACTTTGTCGTGCCCGGTCCGCTTGCGACGAGCCTCGACGGCCTGGCAAACATCGACGGGTACTCCCAGGTCTCTCAGGCGCCAATCGGTCGGCGGAGCATTTCCACCCCCGCCTCCTACGTCAATATCTGGGGCCACGTCAGGAAGCTGTTCGCCCACCAGCCGCTCGCCCTGCAGCGCCGCTACACACCCGGCCACTTCTCGTTCAACGCCACAGGCGCCTGTCCCGAATGCAAGGGCCTGGGCCGCGAGCGGTTCTGGTTGGGCGGCAGCTCGTTTGTGACCAGCGTGTGTCCCGAGTGCGGGGGGAAGCGATATCGGACCGAGATTCTGGATGTCACCTATCGGGGCGCGACCATTGTTGACGTGTTGACCATGAGCGTCGCGGACGCGGCCACGCTCTTTCATGATACGACCGCCATCCACGCGATGCTGCGCGTGCTTGAGCAGACCGGGCTGGGCTACCTCAGGCTCGGACAGCCCACGGCGACCCTGAGCGGCGGCGAGGCGCAGCGGATCAAGCTGGCCAAGGAAATTGGCCGTCGTCGCAAGGGTCACATCCTGTATGTGTTGGACGAGCCGACCACCGGCTTGAGTCTGCACGACACCGCCGGTCTCCTCGCCCTCCTGGCTGCCCTGGTCAAACGGGGCAACTCGGTCATCGTCATTGAGCACGATCCGACGGTGTTATCGTACTGCGACTGGTTGATCGAGCTGGGTCCCGGCGGCGGCCGAGACGGCGGCCAGATCATCGCCCAGGGCTCGCCCAGCGACCTGAGGCGAAACCCCCGTTCGCGGACCGGCCCATTCCTGGTAGCGGAGTCACGGTGAGTTCTTGGCCTGCTCAGGACTGGTGCCGGGCAGACCCCGCAGCCCTGGGCATGCGCGCCGAGCTGCTGGCGGACCTTGAACGGCAGGTCAGCGCCCGCTTTGGG
>WTHE01000649.1 GCA_011523315.1 Candidatus Binatota bacterium | reverse complement strand
TGGTCGTCTATGGCGACAGCGATTTTGTCAGCAACGCCCGTCTGTCGCTGCTCGGCAACAGAGACCTGTTTCTCAACACGGTTCAGTGGCTGGTTCAGGAAGAGCGTTTCATCACCCAACGGCCCAAAAACGAAGAAACCGCCCCCACACTCTCGACCATCTTTCTGACCGCCCGGCAGAGCCGACAGCTGTTCTGGCTGGTGGTGCTGGGTGAGCCGCTCGTGGTTCTGCTGATCGGGCTGGCGGTGGTGGGCTATCGACGCCGCAGAACGGTCTGATCTCAGTGAACCGTCCATTCCTTCAACTGTAACACGAGGTTCTGCCGCTCATTGGGGTTGAGATTGCCGCTGCCCTCAAGCAGCGGAAACGTCTCATCGCGCTGCACCACCCCGACGCCTGGAGCGTAGAGGCTGATCACTATCACTTTGCCGCCTCTGCTCCAGTGCATGACCTCGACACAGTCCTCAAACGTCCCGGCCGGGACGGTAACGGCTTGGCCCAGAGCGGTAATCTCATACCGGCCGTCGCCGTTCTCCCACACCGTCCCAATCCGCAGGGGTCTTTTGAGAACAAAGGCCGGTCCGGCATCTCCTTTCGGCTCGGCTTGTGGCTGGGGTTGAAATTTCCGGTTGATAGCCGGCTGGGGGCGGTTGTCGACGTTGATGTCGCTACGGGTCAGGCGCTCAATACCGCCGGGCGTTGGTCGAAACTCTTCCTCAAAACTGGCGGTCGACAGCGAGTCGGCCGTAATCTGGATCACAAACGCGTCTTCTTCTTCACGGATGACTTCCCATTCTTCGGTGCTGGTGCCTTCGCTGGCCTCATACACCCAGCGATTGCCCACCGTGAGCGGGAAGTAGGCCGCCGGATCCGGCTGTGCCTCAGCCACACCCTGCAGCCCCAGTACAACAGCGACAACGCCGACAGTAAGGAACGTGATGACCGATGGACTCCACAAGAGATCACGTTCCCTATTGTTGACCAGAGATCTGTACTGCGCGTGCCTCTTTGACTCATTGCTCATCGTTCAGTGTTCCTCATTCATCTTGCACACAGACCGAGCGACCGGATAAAGAATTGTATCATGGCCAAACGAAAAAGATACGCTTGTGGCGGGCGGGCGACTCCGCTCGCCCAGCGCGCGAGCGATGACCTCGACGCGCTGCTCAGCGAGCTGTCACACGCCACACCAGACCGGCGCCGCCAGCTGCACGCCCTGATCCAGGGCCGGCTCACCGACCCGGGCCGGCTGGCGGACAGCCCGGCCCTGCCGGCCGGCCACCCGCTGCGACGCCAGGCCGATACTGTCCGGCGGCTGTTTAATGCCGTCACCGCCGCCCCACCGCCGCCTAGCGCCCTGGCCGATCTCGATGCCATTCCGCGCCAGTCGCCGCTGGCGCCCTGGAAGCTGCTCATCCGCGCGCTCGACGCGTTTTATCGCCGCGCCGATAAGCTGGCCGAGGCCAATCTGGCCCGTATTCCGACCGATTCCGGGCCGGGCCGGCTGGTCCCGGTCCTGCGCGCCCTGCTGGCCGAAACCCGGACGCCGGCCGAGGGAGCAGACTTCGGTCCCGACACTCCCGCAGCAGCTCTGGTGGAGCAGATCAGCGCCGGCAGCCATGGCCGACGTCTCCAGCTCAGCCGGGCGCTGAGCCGTGGAGACGAACAGCAGGCCCTCGCCACCCTGCACGACCTCTTACCGTGGCTGGCCAGCCTGCCGACCGCTCACAGACACACCTTCATAAGGACGGTGTTGGACCACTGGCAGCGGAACGGCGGTCTGCCCCCCGGCCTGATAGACCTCCTCAGCCATCAGGACATCGACCCGGAGCTGCCGCGTCTGGCCGCCCTCAGCCTCGAACACAGCCAGTGGGACGGCGCCCTGCTGGTGTGGGACGCCTACCTCAGCGCGGCTCAGGCCGCAGGTCGGCTGTCGTCCGGCAGCCCGGAAACCGTGCGCATTCTGCTGCATATGAGCGAGCTGTTTCCGACCGACCGACAACGGCTGCTGGACGACCTGGACGTGGCCTCCGAGCACGACCTGCGGCATGCGTTGCGGAGTGGCCGGCTACCGGCCGTCTTTGATCGGGCGGCTGTGCTTGAGCGTGCCCGCCAAGCCGTCGGGTGTGTCTCAGCCTGGCTCTGCGCACAGGTCTTTGCAGCCATGGTCGCCTACTATGCGCCGCGCGACGCCAAGCGGGCCGAGGCCGAAGCCGAAGCCTGGCATGCGGCCTACCCGGACGACCTTGAGCCCCTGCTGTACCTGAGCGAAGCGGCCGAAAAGCGCGGCGCGCTCCGCAAGGCGCTCGGTTTCGTGGCCAAAGCGGAAGCCCTCAACCGCCTCCACCCCCAGCTGCGGGACAGCCGTTTTCGGCTTCTGTTGGCCAGCGCTGAGCGACGCATTCGAGACGCCAAAGCCGCCCTGGCCGCAGCCGACCTGGAGCGTCTGGCCCAAGAGCCGCAGGCCAATGACGGCGACACCACAGCCTATCTGCTGGCCCTCAACTGGGCGCTGGCCCAGAAAATGGCCGATACCGCAGGCGCCCAGGCGTGGGCCGAGACCCTGGCCAGGACGGTCAACAATCAGGCCCTGCACGCCCTGATCCTGGCCACGGCGAGTGAGATGACCAAGGTGGCTCGACCCCGGTGGTCGGCAAGCGTCTCCCCCCCGCAGGCGGTCGAGGGGCTGGCCCGGGCGTGTGCCCTGTTCGGAGCCCTGGACCGTCGGGTGTGCG
>WTHE01000275.1 GCA_011523315.1 Candidatus Binatota bacterium | reverse complement strand
CCCGTGGCCGTCACGATCAGGTCGGCCTCGAGTTCTCCGCCCGAGCGCAGCCGAATGCCACGTTCGGCAAAGCGGTCGATGTGGTCGTCACCCACCACATCGACCGCTTTCCCGAACGTGGCATTCGGCTGCGCTCGGGCGACGCACTCGCGGCCGACCTGATCGTGACGGCCACGGGTCTCAACCTCCAACTATTCGGCGGTCTTGAGGTGACGGTCGACGGCGAGCGAACCGATTTCTCAAAGACCCTGACCTACAAGGGCGTGATGTTCGGCAACGTACCGAACATGGCGCTCGCCAGCGGCTACACGAACGCGTCGTGGACCCTCAAATGCGACCTCACCTGCGAGTACGTGTGTCGCCTGCTCAACCACATGCGGGCCAAGGGCTACGACCAGTGCTGTCCGCGTCCCCACGACCCGGATATCGAGTTGAAGCCGCTGCTGGATTTCACCTCGGGCTATATTCAGCGCGCGATTGACGCCTTTCCCAAGCAGGGCTCAAAAATGCCCTGGAAAGCGTACCAGAACTATATGCGCGATGTCTGGACGGTGGCCTACGGCTCGATTGAAGACGGCGCGCTGGAGTTCAGCCGGCTGCCGGCTACGCCGCGCCAGGTTCCCTCTACGGACCTGCCAGCACAGGTTGCCGACTGAGCCAACAGCATATTCCTACCGGGCCATTTCTGTCACAGCCATTTCCGTTGGATGGAGAGAGAGATATTCCCGTACCTCTAACTGCATACGGTCGATTTCCGCCAAAAAACCGGACGCCGAAGCATGGTAGTTGGCAGGATTTGTCTCCACTTGGCGTAAATGGGCGAGCTGGTCTTCAAAACGTGCGATCCGTTCCCGGGTGATTTTCAGCTCTTGATCATTGTGTATCATCATGACTCTCCAATAATCTCAACAATGCCTCTTTGTCCACCATCCCGCTTGACCTGCCAGTCTGCTATCGCTTTTTCCTCGCCATCAAGGGCAGCCAACCGTCTTATCCAAAAGACGCTCGCGCCAAAACGGGCTTGCGCCTCGGCGTGATTGGAAAAAAGGAGATATGCTTCTCCAGTCAGGCTGGACAAATCGAAAGAATTTTCCATCAACACGAATACGTCTACATCGTTTGGCTCTTCTTTGGCGGTGATGAATGAACCGAAAACAACGAAGCGTGACAGGTGTCCGGTGGATAGAGCGAGCCGATAGATACGTACTAATCGTGTGACGATTATTTGTCTTTGCCGCGAACCAGTGCCGAAACGTTCAAGTGTCTCGGAAAGGGCAGCACTATGAATGCCAGGCGGCAAGTCTCCATTCTTGTTGAAAGAAGGCAAGGGCATGGGAAACGTCTCTTCATCCCTATCTCGATAGCCTACAGGTCGGGTGAGCCGGAGCCGTAATCCGACGGTCCCGGCTACCTCGGCCCGGACTCATCAATGATTTTTTGCACGAGTCCTGCCCGGTTGAACCTGAATCCAGTTTCAGCAACAACTGGAGCAATCAGACCATTATCGGCGGGCAGAGCAAATTGCCGAGCTACCTCGTTTATCTTCTCTTTGACATTTCGGCTTTTTAGAGAGCTACGTTTTTGCTCTTCCTCCCAACACTCACAGGCGAACTCTGCTCGAACGGGTTTGATCTTGTCTACTTGATTCAGGGCTATGATGAGCGGCTTACGGGAGATTGCTTGTAGGGCGTCGGCCAAGCGTTTATCGTCGGCGTGAGCCTTCGCATCAGCCTGGAGAACCAAGAGAAGACATCGAACCCGGGAAGAGTTCCTGGAGAACCAATCCTTGATACCGTTGCAATAATCCGAGTCCGTAAGAGCCTCACCTATGCCTGGGGAGTCTACAAAGGTCATAGTTCTCAGTCCTAAATCGACCGAGACACCTTCCAGATACCGTGTTGTTGAACCGATATCGCCTGTTGGCAGAACATCTTTCTCTTTGAGCATATTGATGAGGGAAGATTTTCCAGCACCGGTCCGCCCCATCACCAGGATACAGTCTTCCGTGAAGTGGCCCCTTATAGGAAGGGAGGGGTAGGACGGAGGAGGAGGAAGAGACGGAGAGGAATCGTCCTCGGACAATAAGTCATAAATCTTCTTGATGCCCCAGACGACCGGGGGGATGAGGATCACAGGCCACAACGCCATATCCTCAAGCTCCTCTCTTGTCACGCCGGCGATTGAACTCCCCTTCCACTTCGGCTTTCAGTTCTTCCTCGGTAGGAACACCTTGTCCCTTAAAGTATTTCTTTGCTGCTTTCCCTATGCCATAGGTCGCTGCCGAAGCTACAGGAGGACCGAGGGCATTTTTTATGACTGGAAGCCAGGAAACAACAGTTTGAAAAATTACTCGCGTGGCAACGCCAGCACCCAGAGTAGTGACGATTTCAATGGCTGACTTTTTGTCAATCGTCTCGCCATAGATTGCGCCAAGTTTTATGACCATGCCGATTTGAATCGGCACTAAGATAAGGAAATCTGAAACCGGAACGGGGTTAGTAAAGACGGCAGTCCCCGCTGCTGTTGCGGCGGCAGTTATTATCTTATCTGCTTCCTTGTCAAGTTGTTCAAGCACCTCTTTCGAGGCTTTCTCCGCCAACTTTGCGCTTCTTGCGAAGCGATACCGTGAAGTCTCTGGGAGAATTTGGAGTAATTTAAGTTTGAACTTGTCTACGCCAAAGATGCGCCCTTCTTCTTCGTCTGACATGGTAGGTATGACGATTGTCTCACGCCTTCCAATGACCGTCTTGAATTGATCTTTGACCAAAGCAACTTTCTCTTTAATGTTGCGGACTTTTTCGGAATCGTCGTCACGGGGAGGGGCTTCCCACTCATAGGGAGGATTCCACTCCCTTGACGGTTTCATCTTGTCTATCTGATTGAGGGCAATGAGAAGAGGCTTCTCTAAAGAAAAATCGGGGTCTTTGCTGGTAGAGCCGATTATCCGACGGTCGCGCTCATATCCTTTTTCATCCGCCTTCAATACTAACGTTACTGCGTGGGCAGTCTCAGCCTCAGTTACTACCTGCCTAGAATATTGTTCGTCGTAGCCAACCTCTCCATAGCCTGGTGAATCGGTGATAAGAATCTTGGTTCCGTCTATTTTATATTCGTGCGTTGAAAAATCACGAGTTGTTGACTGAATTGTATTTACTTTTTGAAGCCTTTCTCCAAAGATGGCGTTGACGAGAGAGGATTTTCCCACTCCAGTTGCTCCAAGAACAAGAATGCGGGGATCTTCCTCCTCGTCTTCAAAACGCCCTACCGCCTCTTTGATCGCCTGTCGGATTTTCTCGGTCATCTCTCGTTCCTTTCTCTGTACTGCCGCCAACTATGGACAACCCTTTGCCTGAGATGGACCCATGCTGCACATTTACATAGAGGCGCATGTTTCGATAGAAGATATAGACACCCCCCTAGCGCAAGAACAGACAAGAATACCTCCAGTGGGTGCTCAGAGACTTTATCTTCAAGATTACAAAGAATAGGTCGAATGAAATTGAAAGTGACTACAGTGGGAAGTCCCAAAAAAACGAGCCACTTAAACAGCCTATTATAGAGCTTAGTAATTGGGTCTATCTTCGGTGCACCTTGATTTGTCTCAGAGTGAAAGAGGTCTTTCCATCCTACGCCAAGGATTTGTGCCGCCGGTATCGCAAGACGGCAGCGTATGATGTAGCCCAATCGCCGAATCTCCAGGCTTTCGCGAGAATAGAATAGCAACGCTAGAAAACTGCTGACCCATAGACCTGTCGTCCAAGCAGCCGTGAGCGCGTACATCTCCTTGAAGGTGAAAGCCAGAACCGTTAAGAAGCCAACTAAGACAAAGCGTTGTAGAGTTGAGCGCCGTCTGATCTCCTCCTTGATTGAAGCGAAATCGGCCAACAGATAGTCGAGATATTTCTTTCTCTCGTCCTCCATTTCGTATCGGACTGGAGGGCCATTCCTAATCCGCGGCGGCGAGGGCTGGCGGCTGGGTCTCGGGCTGACCGTGGATTCCCCGCAGATGGGGCATGATATGGGTGGCGAACATTTCCATGTTCTTCAGCGTCTTGTCGTGCGGCATGTTACCGAAGTGCAGCAGAACCGGCATCACCCCAAAACCGAGGGTTTTTGCCGCGTTCTCCAAACGCTGACGCACAGTGTCCACCCCGCCCACAATGCAGAAGCCCTTTTCGTTCAGCTCGTGAAACGACATCTTGCTCCAGTCCATCTGGTCGGCGTGGCTCAGAATGTTCAGCATCGACGCATGGCTGACATAGCCCGGCGGAAACAGAAACTCGGGCTTCTGGCGCAGCCCGAAGTGATACAGCCACAGCAGATGCTCGGCCGCTTCCTCCTCGGCCTTGGCGTCGGTGTCGGCCACATACACCGGATAGACGTGGCCGAGCTGGTAGGGTGAGGCCGTGTAGCCGAACTTTTCGGCGCACTCGCGGTACATGTCAAAATACATCTTGACCAGACTTTCCGGCATGTACACGGCCAGATAGGTGTACTTGCGGTCCGGGTGGGCACACCACTCAATCGTCTCGGAGCTGCCGAAGCCCGGAATCCAGATCTTGGGATACGGCTTTTGCAGCGGCCGGGGCCAGACGTTGACGTAACGGACCTCGAAGTGCTTGCCCTGCCAGGAAAAAGGCCCAGGGTCGGTCCAGGCTTTGAGGATCAGGTCGTGGGCCTCCCGAAAACGCTCCATCGAATAGCTGGGGTTGATGCCCATCGAGAAGTACTCGCAGCCGATGCCGCGCACAAAGCCCGAGATGACCCGCCCGCCGGTGACCACGTCGAGCATGGCGACTTCCTCGGCCACCCGTAGCGGATGGTCGCGCAGCGGCAGGCCGTTGCCGACAATCGCAATTTTGAGCCGCGAGGTGCGCCGCGCCAGCATGGCGCCCATGATGTTGGGGGCTGGCATCGTGCCGTAGGCGTTCTGGTGGTGCTCGTTGACGCATACGCCGTCAAAGCCCAGCGTTTCGGCGTACTCCAGCTCGTCCAGATAGCGGTTGTACAGCTGCTGGCCCTCGTCCGGGTCATAACACTCGTTGGACAGCGTGACCCAGGCCGACGGATACTTGTCCGGGTTGTCGGCAAAGTCCTGGGGCAGATGCGGCCACGGCATGAGATGAAACGCGTAAAACTCCATGACTCACTCCTCAAGAGCCCTCGGCTCATTACTCGCCAGCAGGCTCGCTTCAAACACGATCCGCCCTTCCCGCTCCTGGGCGGCAATCCGGGCCTCCATATCCGCCCCGAGCTGAATCGGGCGCTGCTGCGGAAACTTGTCCCGCTCCAGCGGTGGACGCAGATAGAACTCGTCCGGTGAATTGAGCGACATCATGCCCTTGGGCGGCTCCAGAAACCACTCGCGACGCATGAAGCCGGGACTGAAAAAAACCTGCCGGTCGGCGTCCGACCACTCGCGGTTGAGAATGCCGTGAATCGAGGCCTGGAGCAGATCGATCGGAATGTCCCACCACAGGTCGAACAGCACCGCATAGCCGCGGTCGCCGAGTTTGGGGTTGGCCCGTACCCCGGTCCGGGCGTTGATAAAGGCCAGCTTGCCGTCCCGGTCGTACTCTTCGATACGCAGCGGAAAAAAGGACTGCTGATCGACCCAGTAGATCAGCTTGCTCATGTAGTAGTTGGCGTGCCAGTCTTTTTTGGGAATCGACTCCAGCACATAACACGGCACCCCGCCGTCCTCGGTGTACAACGGATAGTCCGGCCCCATGAGCTTGACATCCGCAGCGTGGACATCGATGTAGTTGCCCTCGGTGTCGGTCAGCACCGCAGTCTGCCGGGTGACCGGAAACCGCACGGTCTCATGCAGCGTGTCCACGCCCAGAATCCGCCACTCAAACTCCCAGGCGTCCCGCCCGATCAGGTCGTCAAAGGTCGCCGCCCCGTTGGGCAGACGGTCCTCGCGCCGGGGCGCGGGCTGGCGTCGAATGCGACGCATGGAGGGCGAGTAGGCAAACAGCTCGACCTTGGTCGGGAAGCTCTGATCGGTCCGGTAGCCGATAAACAGCGTCTGCGTCCCGTAGCGCTCGGCCGGAGACACCGCCTGCGACAGCCAGCGGAAGATTTCCTGGCCGGGTTTGGTGGTGTACAGATGCTCGGCAAAACCGCCCTGGGGCAGGTACAGGATGGGAATGATCGACACCCGCTGGTCCATGAAGCCGGAGCCGGTCAGGGTCGTGGCGATGTCGATCAGGGTGCTGTTCCAGTACGGAGAGTGCGGGTACTCCATGGACCGGATACCCATCTCTTCCGCGCTGTAGGGCGCTGCAAACGGAAATTTTTCGGCCGGCAGATACGGCACCTGGGCGTCGCGGGGGGTATCGGTCCGCAGGTCGAGCCGGGCCTGTTCCTGGGCCGACAGCTCGTCCACAGTCCGCCACGTCCGAGTCGGGGTGTCCTGGGCCAGAGCCCAGACCGGACACACCGCCAGGCTGAGCAGCATCAGCCCCCAGACGCGGCCCCTGCCGGTCATGGCGCCCCGACCTCCATCACCCCGACCGGGACCTCAAAGACCAGGTGGCCGGCCGCCTCCTGAGCCCGGATGCGGGCGGCCACCTCGGGCGCCGGCGCGACCGTCCGGTCGTGCGGAAATTTGTCCGGGTACAGCAGCGGACGCAGATAGAACTCGTCCGGCGTATTCACCAGGGTCTGAGTCTTGAGGGGATGCATCAGCCAGCCGCGACGCATGAAATCCGGACTGAACGCCACCTCTTTGTCCTTGACCGACCACTCTTTGACCAGGTGGGCATCGTGGATGCTGTAGCTCATCAGATCGAGCGATACATCGTAGTACAGGGTCATCAGCGCCGCATACCCCTTGTCCTCCAGGGCCGGATTATCCTGTCTGGCGATCCGCACCTCAACGACCTGGAGCCGGCCGTCGTGATCGTACTGCTCGATACGCAGCGGGTAGAAATAGTGACGATCCAGCCAGTAGATGAGCTTGCTGGTCGGATAGTTGGGCAGCCAATCCTCGCGGGTCGTGGATTCGACCACATAACACTCCACCCCACCGTCGGGACGGTAGAACGGATAGCTGTCCCACATCATCTTGAGCTGATCGGTCGCGGCGTCGAAAAACGTGCCGTCCGGGTTGGCCAGGGTCACGGTCGGCCGCGTCGTGGGAAAGCGGACCGTTTCGTACAGGACATCGGTTCCCAGCACGCGCCAGCGAAACTCCCAGGCGTCGCGGCCGATGACATCGTCAAACGACTGGACATTGTTGGGAAAGCGCTCGCCCCGCCGGGGCTGGGGAATCCGCCGCACCCGGCGCATGGCCGGCGCATAGGCAAAATAGTCCAGCTTGGTCGAGTTGTCCTTATCGGTCCGGTGCATGATCCACAGGTCCTGGGCACCCTGCATTTCGGCCGGTGAGGAGTAATAAAACACCATCCGAAAGAAATCCTGACCCGCCGGCGTTGTGAGATGACCGGCAACGCCGTCCTCGTCCGGCATATAGAAATTGAGCCCGATCGTGACGCCCTGGTTCAGGTAGCCGCCGCTGGTCATTGACCCGAAGGCGTCGGCCATGACGTGTGACCAGCGCGACACATGGGTGAACTCCATGGAGCGATAGCCCAGCTCCTCGGCCGTATACGGCGCCTCAAACGGATACGGCTCGGCCGGCAGGTAGGGAATAGTCGCGCTGCGCGGGGTGTCGGTCCGCAAGTCGAGCCCGGCTTTTTCTTCGGCGGACAGCTCGGCAAGCGTCTTCCAGGATTTCGGCCGAGCGCCGTTGTCCTGGGCGCCAACCACGGCCGGACACAGCAGGACGGCGAGCAGGCAGACGTGGACGGCAAACGTGTTCATGGGCTAAAACTCGTAGCTCAGCTCCCAGCCGATATTGTCGTACTTGCCATAGATGGCGTACAGGTCGGTCCCGTAGCCGCCGCTGAAGGCCGTGTAAGTCATGCGGCCGGTGATGAACTGGGAAAAATTATAGCTGGCCGTCAGCCGGGTTTTGATGCCCTGCCACTTGCGGTTGGGTCCGCTGAGCCACGGGATGGCCGTCACGCTGAGGTTGAGACGGTCGCGGGTGAAGCGGAACGGTCGTCCGACAAACACCACCGGCAGGACGTTCCACTCGTCACCAATCGCCCCGCCAAATCCGCTGCCCAGGCTTTCACGCCAGTCAAAGGTGTACAGCAGCGAGGGCTGGAAAATGAACGAGGTGTTGCCCGGCAGGGCAAATTCCAGCGCAATAGCGGCCCGCATCGTATCCCGCGACACATGCCCACCGGATTTGAAACGCTCGCCCAGGCCGGCCCGACGTCGCGCCGACACCATCCGCCGCACGTCTTTGGCATTGTGCTCCTTGGTGTTGATATGAAAATTGGGCGCCGGCAGGTTGCCGGTCGCGCCAAAGCGGCTGGTGTCCTGAAACTCGACGGCCTTGGTCCACAGGCCCTCAACCCGCAGCACCATGGGCAACTCACCCACCAGCGGCATGTTGGCGAACGACGTGGCGTAGTCGGCCGTGATCCCGAAATGGTGCAGGCGGGTGTGGCGGGGTTGCAGAATCAGGTGGATATCTCCGTCCTGGTCAATCGCTCGATCCACAATGAAATTCTGGGCCGACTTGTTCCAGGCGTAGTAGTACACCAGCCCCCAGGTCAGGGGTTCCATGGACACGTCCAGACGGACGCCGAACTCGTGGTCGCCCCAGTTGCCGGACGACGGGCGGCGGCGCTTGAGGATATAATTGCCGAAGAAATCCTTGCGGCCCATCAGCAAGTCTTCGTCGCTGGTCAGCAGGCTCTCGGCGTTCGGCGGCAGGAAGGGCAGCGCCCAAGGGGCGCCGTAGGGCGCGCTGCGGTCGTGCTCGAAATGCGGAATCCACAAAAAGTTGAGCGAGTTGGCGCCAAAGAAATACGTCGTATTCAGCATGAAGACCGGCAGCCGCCGGAACTCATACTCGTTGGCCTCGACCTGGGCGCCCTCGCGGTTGTCGATGGCGTTGATCGTATCAATATACCGCCCGTCCATTTTTCCCCAGGCAATCTGCTGCTTGCCGATCACCACGTCCAGGTTATGGGTGCGGTAGCTGACGTACAGCTCGCGCACGATCCGGTCGAGATTATGGTAGCCGCGCAGCGTCTCGCTGGCCCGGTCGCCGTACAGGCCCGACGAGTCCTGCCAGTTGTACACCCCGTCGTACAGAAAATGGCTGATATTGGTGATCTCGATATTGGGCGAGAGCTGATAATGGCTCTCCAGTTCCAGCAGGTTCTGGAGCTGGAGGAAACGGAAGTCTCGGCGACGGTTGTGGATCGTCTGGCTGCTGGTCAGCAGGACATCCGACCACTGGCGATAAAAGCCCTTAAAGGTCAGGGCCGGCACGCGGCGCTCAATCGGCTGGCGCACGTAGCGGCCGGCCGGGTCAAAGGTCGCCAGAAAGCGGTCAAAGCGTGACCAGTTATTACTCACCCAGCCGACCGGCTTGCTCAGCGGCCCGTCCCACAGCGCATAGCTGGGCGAGGTCCACAGCAGAAGGACAAGACATCCTAGCAGGCAGGCTGGTCTGAAACGGTGTCCCATTCGTGTGACTATCCTTTCTGTGCGAACAGCCCGCTTTATGCTCCGGCGGTCTGCTGGACGAGAATGCCATCGGCCGCGAGTGCGGCGATTCGGTCCGCCCCATAGCCCAGGTAGCGTTCCAGCACGGCGGCATTGTGCTGGCCCAGATCGGGCGCGGGCACGACCTGGGGCAGCGGATGCCCGGAGAAGCGGAACGGAAAGCCGGGGATCATGAAGTCGCCCAGCAGCGGGTCAGACACCGAGCGCACGGCCTGGCGCTCGACCAGGTGCGGATGCTCGACCACCTCGGGCACGGTCAGCACGGGAGCGGCCGGCACCCGTTCGCGGTCCAGGGCGTCCAGCGCCGCCTGGCGGTCGGGCAGAGACAGCAGCCAGCGCTCAATCTCGGGCATCAGGATATCGCGATTTTTGCGCCGCACACGGACATTGCGAAAGCGCGGGTCGTCCGACAAATCGGGCCGCTGCATAGCCCTGGTCAGCCCCTGCCACTGGTGATCCAGGGCGGCGATAATCATGATGTAGCCCTGGCTGGCCTTGAACACGCCGCATGGCGTCAGCCCGGTGTGGTGCGAGCCGCCCCGGGTCGGAACAAACCTGCCCTGGGTCGCCGTATAGGTGGCCAGGCTGAAATCGTGGGTGTGAATGTACGAGTCAAGGAGCGACACATCGATGTACTGGCCCTCACCGCTGCGTTCGCGGTGCAGCAGGCAGCACGCAATCGCGGCCAGGGCGTGAACGCCGGTACTGACGTCACCCATCGCCACCATAGGGATAACCGGCGGCTGGTCGGGCTCGCCCATCACCTCGGTCACGCCGGCATACGCCTGGGCGATATAGTCAAAGCCCGGCACATGGGACAGCGGGCCGGTCTGGCCCAGGGCTGAAATCGAACACATGACCAGCTTGGGGTTGAGTTCCTTCAGCACCTCGTAGCCCAGCCCCAGACGCCCGATCACCCCCGGGCTGTAATTCTCGACCACCACGTCAACGTGCGGCACCAGGGCGCGGACCAACTCACGGCCGGCTGCGGTCTTGAGATTCACACACAGGCTGTGTTTGCCCAGATTATGCTGCATGAAATAGCCGCTCCGGCCCTTTTTCCAGACCGGATTCTGGCGCGCCGGGTCTCCGGCCGGGGCTTGTTCGACCTTGATGACCTCGGCTCCCATTTCGGCCATCAGTCTGGTCGTGGTTGGGCCGGCGACAATCTGGGTAAAATCCAGCACCGTGTAGCCGGCCAGCATCCCGCTCGTGTTTTGTGCGGCCATATGCGCCCCTCCTGACAGCCTGGCAAAAGAGCCTCCAGCGACTGAACAGTCATTCAGTCGCCGCAGACCGAGCGGGATTGTACTTGGGAACGCCCGAACATGCAAGCAGACGGCCAGCCGGATTGAGGGGCCTGAGCGGACGCGGGACTCAGGGGCTGGAAGCCGGCGTATGCTGGTCTATCCAGTCGGCCAGGGGCGCAAACACCTGTTGAGCCGCCGCCGTGCCGAGCAGCACGTCGAGGTGACCCCAGTCCTGGAGCAGGGAGTACTCGACGTCGCGGCTGGCCGTTGCCCGGGCGGTATACTCGACCCGTCTGGCCCAGCCGATGCCGGCTTTGTCCATATTGCTGCTGGCAAAGGCGATGACCGGCATGGTGAGGGCGCGCAGCGCGGCGGCATAGTCGAACTGGGTATCGGCCAGGTGCCGCTGGAGCTCGAAACCGCCGTGATTCTGGACCCGCGGCCAGTAGCGATCCTGGTGCAGGAATATCCGGGCCAGGACCAGGATATCGGCATAGCCGCCCTTGGCGTTTGACAGTCCACCCTGCTGGCCGTAGGTCGGAGACACAAACAGAAAGTGTTTCAGCATCTCGGCCCGGTTCTCGAACAGGTGGACCGGCATGAAATCGGGACCGTCGGGCTCGGCCAGCGTGTCTTGCAGCATCTTGATCCAGCGCCGGTAGGGCACGTAGCGCCGTTCCAGATCGTCGGCAAACCACGTCGGGGTCTCGGGCCGCTCGCGGTAAATCGCGCGCGCCTCGGGCGGCTCGAGGGCGTAGCCGTCCAGCAGGGCCAGGCCGAGCACGTCCTGACGGCTGTAGCGGGCCGCCATCAGGGCCGCAAACGTTGCTCCGCGGCTATAGCCGCCAACAAAGAGCTTTTGCACCCCGCTCGCCTGACGGACAAAATCCGCAGCCGCAGCCGCATCCTCAATAAAAACCTGAGCGGTCCAGCCCTGCATGAAGCCGGACTCGAAGATCTGCTCCCGGGTGATGAAATGCGTCCGATAGTCGAGGGTCCAGGTCTCGATCCCGCGCTGGGCCAGATACAGCCGCAGGTCGTAGCGCTCATCGGCTACCACGACCTCGCCGTGGTGGTGCGAACCGGGCAGAAAGAAAAACACCGACCGGGCGGCGTCCGATGGCGCAGCCACGCTCCGAATACGGTGCACGGCGATATAGTCGTGCTGGCCATGCGGAGGACGGGCACTCGTCCACACGCTCTCGCGCAGCCCCGGCTGGCCGGCAATCGCCCGCTCGGCAACGCTCTGGGTCCAGCCCGAAGCGGCGGCCGGCGCCGGCCCGCTCGGAGTAGGCGCGGACGCCGCCGGCCGGGCGGGCGACGCGGCGGGTGGCGGGTCGGCGTACAGCCTGGGATTCGAGAACGGCTTTTTTTGCGGCTGGCCGCAGGCGCCGACGAGAAACAGGAAGACAACGATGAATGATGAATGATGAATGATGAATGAAAAGACCCGCTTCATCGTGACTCCAGCGTTACATCGCCCTCCGTTCAGCATTCAGCGTTCCTCGTTCAGCATTTCTTAGGTCAGCACCTGCCCGTCAACGATGAATGATGAATGATGAATGAAAAAATTCTGCCCATCATGACTCCAGGAGGCCACAGCCCTCCGTTCAGCATTCAGCGTTCCTCGTTCAGCATTTCTTAGGTCAACACCTGCCCGTCACGGAGCTGCCCAATCTCGGCCTCCGACATGCCCAGCAGATCGCCCAAGACCTCGTCGGTATGCTGGCCACGCAGGGGGGCGGCGGCGCGCACCTCGCACGGCGTGTCCGACATCTGCCACGGCACGCCGGCGTGGACGCGCGGGCTGAACTCGGGGTGGTCCTTGCGGACCAGATAGCCGCGCGCTTCGAGGTGCGGGTCGGTGGCCATATCCTTGTTGCTCATCGACGGAAAGGCGGCCACCCCGGCCTTTTGCAAGACCTCGGTCACCTCCCAGCGGTCGCGCTCCACAGTCCAGGCGCTCAGGATGTCCTCCAGCGCGTCCTCGTTGGCCTTGCGGGCGGTGGCGTTGGCAAAGCGCTTATCGGTCGCCAGCTCGGGCTGGCCGATGGCCCGACACAGGGCCTGCCACTCGTTGTCCGAGCCGCACACGACCGTCACCCACTTATCGGCGTCGCCCTGGCACTTGAAGCAGCCGTGGGGCGCCATCCAGGGGTCGCGGTTGCCGTCCCGCTCGGCCTGGGTCTTGTTCATGGCGTAGTCCATCAGCCCCTCGGGCATCAGGACCAGGAGCGCCTCCCACAGCGCCAGATCGACATGCACGCCCCGGCCGGTCCGCTGCCGGTAGGCCAGGGCTGCCATAGCGGCAAACGCCCCAAAGATGCCGGCGTTCGGATCGCCGTAGGAAATCCCGACCTCGGCCGGCTCCTTGTCCCGATAGCCGGACAGTGACGAAATGCCGGCCAGGGGCACCGAGGCCGGCCCATAGCCCATATAC
>WTHE01000690.1 GCA_011523315.1 Candidatus Binatota bacterium | reverse complement strand
GGTCTACTACCATCCCGTCCTGTCGGTCAACGCCCACGCCTTGCGAACAGAACATAGCGAGGACGGCCAGGTGCGTCATATCGCCAGCCTGACGCTGCTCGGCCAGTCGGTCGAAGACCACCTCGTCCTGAGCGCCGAGGGCACAATTCTGGCCCGCCCCCTGCCGCCCCGGCGCTGGCACGTCCGAGAGCCGGCCCGGCTGTCAGACGAGTGGAAGGCGGTTCTGGTCCGTCTGATTGCGGCCGAGAGCGCCCCGGCCCTCCAGTCCGAGCTGTGGCCGGTTATCGACGACATGGCGCTGACCTGGGGGACGGTCGAGGGCGAACTGTGGGAGGAAACAAAAACCGCGTTCGTGCTCCACGCGGGCATGGTCGCCGTCTATCGGGAGGCGCTGGCCGAGGCGCGGAGCGCGGGTCACGCCCTGTTGCTGGCCGCCCGCTTCACCTCGGAACTGGCCCGGCTCATCGGTCCCCTGGTTCGAATACGCGCCCAGGCCCGCCTCGCCCAGCGCTCTCTCGAAGACCAGCAGGTGGCGCTCTTTTTTCAGACGCCGGCCGACTCGGGTGTATCGGACGACGAGCTACGCACGATTCTGTCGCGTCTGGCAATCGGGGAGAACCTGCCGGTGGTGAGTGCCGAGTAAGGGCAGTATCGTTCACCGTCCGGAGGAGCCGCTCAGCCCAGACACGCCCTGACAATCTCGACCGTCTGACAGTGGGCCTCGACAATCACGTTGATATCCCGCGCATAGCCACCCCCGAAGGTCACTACGAGCGGCAGGCCGGCCTGACGGGCGAAGCGGGCTACCAGCCGGTCCCGCTCTCCAAGCCCGTCCATGCTGAGATCGAGCCGACCAAAACGATCACCGGTCAAGACATCAACACCGGCCTGGTAGAAAATCAGCTCAGGCTCGCAGCGTTCCAGCAGGCGGGCCAAGGCCGTCTGGAGGCGGTCGAGGTAGGGCGCATCGGTGGTGTGGTCGGGCAGGGCAATATCCCACGAGCTGTGCTCTTTGCGGGCCGGGTAATTGTTTGCGGCATGCATGGAAAAGGTGAACACGTCCGGGTCGGTCTGACACAGCGCCGCCGTGCCGTTGCCCTGGTGGACATCGAGATCAATAATCAGAAAACGCCGGGCCACGCCCTCGTGCCGCAGCCGCCGCAGGCTGATGACCATATCGTGAAAAATACAGTAGCCCTCGCCGTGGTCGGCAAACGCGTGGTGGGTGCCGCCGGCTAAATTCACCCCCAGTCCGTCGGACAGGGCGACGCGGCTCGCCGCCAGAGTGCCACCAATCACCACAAAGGCGCGGCGAACCAGGGCTGCGGACCAGGGCAGACCGAGCCGCAGCATGGCCCGGCGGTCAAGCCTCCCGCTGCAAAAGGCGTGGACATATTCCGGGGTGTGGACCCGCAGGATGTCGCCCCGCGTGACCGGCTGGGGCTCACATATTTCGTCCCGGGCGAGCACACCTTTGGCCAGCAGACGTTCCGGCACCAGACGGTACTTGTCCATCGGATACGAGTGACGCCCCAGCGGAACGGTGTAGCCGGCAGAACTGAAAGCACGCACTCCGAGTCTCCAATCGTGCAGTCTGAGCCTTCCCCCCTTAGCCCAGCCGCACCGGGAAGTAAAGAAAACGGCGCTGCGGGCGGGTGTGGGTCAGACAGTTGAGTCGGGCTGACAAACTCGCTAGGCTGAGACCTGAGTCATACTCTTGTGAGCGGGCGATGCGAATTACGGTACTCGGCTCGGGCGATGCCTTTAACAGCGGCGGTCGGCGTCACAGCGGCTATCTTGTTGAATCCGGCCGCACGAGCTTCCTGCTCGACTGTGGAGCAACGACCCTGCTGGCGCTGAAAGATTTGAAGATTCCGGCCGAGCGCATAGATTTTATCGCCATCAGCCATATGCACGGCGATCATTTCGGCGGCCTGCCTTTCTTTTTCCTGGAGAGTTTGTACCAGCAGCCCCGCTCCCGGCCGCTCGTCATTACCGGTCCGCCCAATCTGCAAACCCGCGTCGAATCGCTCTACCGGGCGATGTTCGGGGAGCTGGCCGAGCGCCCGCTGACCTTCCCCATCGTGTACCGGGAACTCAGGGCCGACTGCACCGCGGACGTGGAGAGGGTTGAACTCACGCCCTTTGTCGTGCCTCACCTGGAGAAAGAGACCTGCTTCGGCTACCGGGTGTGCCTGGATGGGAAGACCCTTGTGTACTCGGGCGACTGTGGCTGGAACGAAAACCTGGTCCGCTACTCCCAAGGCAGCGACGTCTTTATCTGTGAGTGCTGCTATTTTGACTCACAAACGCCTTTTCACCTGAGCTATCCGGAGCTGGTTCGGGAGCGCGACCGCCTGGGCTGTCAGCGCCTGATCCTCAGCCATCTGGGACGCGAGGTTCTCACCCACCAGAAGGAAGTGGGCTTCGAGTGTGCCCATGACGGTTGGGTGATCGAGGTATGAGAAAACAGTGTGTGAGGTTGAGGAGGGGCGAACGAGTGGAGCCGAGCAGGATCGAACTGCCGACCTCTTGACTGCCAGTCAAGCGCTCTCCCAGCTGAGCTACGGCCCCACGAGGGTCAGGCGATAGTGCCACTTTCCGTCTTGGGAGTCAACTCCGTCTAGCCCGGCCCGCCGGCCAGGCCGATCGGCCCCTCGCCGACCTCGACGAAGCCGATCAGCCCATACTGGGGGTGGTCGTTCTTCACGCTGAAAATGGCGAGATAGTCGCCCTGTCCACTCC
>WTHE01000330.1 GCA_011523315.1 Candidatus Binatota bacterium | reverse complement strand
CTTGGCCTGGGTGGTGTTGATCGAAAACCTCGAATCGAGCGGACCGGGTGGCGGCTCCCGCTCCCAGGTCTTAAGCACCAATGTCTTTGAAAAGCGGGCTGGCGCATGGTTGATGGTCCATCACCACGGGTCACCGATTTTTGCCCCCCCGGCGCCGCCCGAAGATCAGCTGCACTGAGCGAGGTTTCAACATGTTCGTACAGGCCACACAGCTGCGAGTGGGAACGCTGATTGTGTATCGCGACGACCTCCACCGTGTTATGGAGTTGATACACGTCACTCCGGGCAATAAGCGTGGCTTTGTCCAGACCAAGCTGCGCAACCTGCGCACCGGTCTTCAGACCGAGAACAAGTTTCGCTCAGACGACAAAATCGAGCGGGCCACGCTTGACCAGCAAGACATGCAGTACCTGTATGAATCGAGCGGGACCTACCATTTCATGAATGCCCAGAGCTATGAACAGATAGAGCTGTCACAAGACAGCCTGGGCCAGGCGGTCCAATTCCTGACCCCCAATCTGATGATCAAGGTTGACCTGCATAACGGTCAGCCGGTCGGCATTTCCCTGCCCAAGACCGTAGACCTCAGGGTTGAGGACACGCCCCCCTCTCTCAAGGGCGCAACCGTCAACAACGAACTCAAACCGGCCACGACGGAAACCGGCCTGGTCGTTCGCGTACCCGGTTTTATTGAAATTGGGGAAACCGTCAGAGTCGATACCGAGACGGGAAACTATCTGTCACGGGCGAAGTAGCGGTTCGCCCGTCTGCGACGGATGGCCCGCCCCGTTGTTCGGGATCCGGTGTCCGTTGCGGGTCTGCTTTTCATTCTTGGCCACGACAACGGTAAACAGCGACAGCGGAGACGTTTTGAACCGCTGTTCAATCCGGATCGGCACGCCGTCAAAGGCCTGCTTCAGACGCAGCGACGCGCTCCAGCCCAGACGCCGGGTGAGCGGGTCAAGCGCACCGACAATCGGCCCCAGCACCGGTTTGGTGGTCCGAAAATGGTTGATGATGACGACCTTGCCCTCGGGCTTACACACCCGATGGATTTCCTTCATCATGCGAACCGGGTCAGGCACGACGCTGATGACGTGGAAAGAGGTCACGTAGTCAAACGCATTATCCGGAAAATCGAGGTTGAGGGCGTCCATTTCCCTGAGCTGGATATGACGCCAGCCGTTATCAAAGGCTTTTTCCCGCGCCCGCTCCAGCATATCAGGTGCCAGATCAATGCCCGTCACCTCACAGTGGGCGGGATAGGCGGCCAGCGACAGCCCGGTTCCAACACCGACCTCAAGCACCCTTGCCCCCGGCCGGATATTCAGGGCCTGAACCGCGTTCACGATCCGCTCGGTGAAAAGTCGCGTAAAAATCCGATCATAAAAATGGGAGAAACGAGAGTACATTTTACTCTCATGAGGATTTTTCAGCACCCCTGCTTTCTGCCCAGAACTCACTGCTCCCTCCCTGTCCCAGCGACAATTCTCCCCTGCATTAAGGCGCGGGATATACCACACCCCTGCCATATCGTCAATGCAGACAAGAACTTGCGCGCCTCCGAGGCCACGCCGGGAGGAGTCGCTGTGAGGCCCCGCGCCCGGAGCGGCACACGCCATTCCACACCCGAGATGGCGGGACGGCTTCAGCGCCGTCTGCCCTCCCCGCTCCACAGCAGAACAATCGGACTGGCGACATAGATCGAGGAGTAGGTGCCAATCGTGAAACCGACCAGCAGAACGAAGGCAAAGCCGTTGATGACCGATCCGCCCAAAAAATACAGGGCCAGAAGGACCATCAAGGTTGTTCCGGAGGTAATCAGCGTCCGGCTGAGCATCTCGTTGATGCTGCGCTGAATAATCGTCGCCAGGGTCTCGCGGCGCATCTTGCGCTGATTCTCCCGAATGCGGTCACACACCACCACCGTGTCGTTAACCGAATAGCCGATGACGGTCAGAAAGGCGGCGACAATCGGCAGGTCGAACTCCACATCCATCAGCAGCAGCGCGGTGGCGGTGATGAGCACGTCATGAAACAGCGCCACCGCCGCGCCGACACCGAAGCTGAGCTGAAACCGAAAGGCAATATAGGTGCCCATGACCAGGGCTGCAAACAGAACGCTCAGAATGCCCCGCGTGCGCAGATTCCGGCCGACTTTGGGCCCGACCGTTTCCACCCGCTGGACGGGCAGCAGGCGCTCGCCATAGTATTCCTTGAGAGTGTCCTGGACCTGGACGGAGGGGCTGGTCTGGTCCTCGTCCGTGCCGATATCCGTCTCGGGCTCCGCCATACGGATCAGAAACTCATCTCCAGACAGGCCGAAATCCTGCACCGACAGATCCTGGATAGCGGTTGCGGACAGCACTTGGCGGACTTCGGCAATCGTGGGCGGATCGCTGAACTTCACGTGTACGATCGTCCCACCGGCAAAATCGACCCCATAGGTCAGCCCGCCCCGGACAAAGAAGGTGGCCAGACCGATCAGGACCAGCAGGCTGGAAAAGACGGCGGCTATTTTGGAATAGCGCAGAAAGTCGATATCGGTTCCGGGTCTGATCAGCTCCATCTAGACACTCAGCTCCGCCAGGCGACGCCTGGATAAGAAATAGTCGTAGACCATCCGGGTCACCACCACCGCAGTAAAGACGGTACTCACAATCCCGATGCACAGCGTGACGGCAAAGCCGCGGATCGGTCCCGAGCCAAACTGAAACAGAATCAAGCCGGACAGAAAGGTCGTGATATTGGAGTCCAGGATCGCCGGACGGGCGTTTTCATAACCGGACTCGACTGCGGCCCGGGCGCTCTTGCCGCGCCGCAGTTCCTCCCGCATCCGCTCATTGATCAGCACATTGGCATCAACCGCCATGCCGACCGTCAGAATGATCCCGGCAATACCGGGCAGGGTCAGGGTGGCCTCAAACATGGCCAGGGCGGCCAGCAGGTACAGAATATTGAGCCCCACCGCAACATCGGTCAGCACCCCGGCCAGCCTGTAGTACATGATCATGAACACCACCACGATAATCCCGCCGATGATGAAGGAGCGCACTCCCTGGCGGATGGAGTCCTGACCGAGCGAAGGACCGACGGTTCGCTCTTCGGCGATGGTGACCGGGGCTGGCAGCGCTCCGGCCCGCAGGACAATGGCCAGGTCACGGGCTTCTTTGATATCAAAGCTGCCGGTGATCGCGGCCCGGCCACCGCCTATCCGTTCATTGATGCGGGGCGCTGAGTACACGGTATTGTCAAGAATGATGGCCAGTTGGCGCCCGACATTGGCGCCCGTAATTTCTTCAAACACCCGGGCGCCCGCGCCGCTCAGAACCAGCTCGACATATGGCCCCTCGATATCAACGCTGGGACGCACCCGCGCGTCGGCAACCGCCTCCCCGGTCATCAAGGTTCGCTCCTCAAGCGTATATTCGGAGGTGATCACCTCGCCCGAGAGCGGGTCGCGATCCTGTCCGCGCAGGGTGACCGTGCCCGCCCCCTGCGCGCTGGCATTGGCCACCAGCTTGAACTCCAGCACCGCAGTCTGACCGATGAGCCGTTTGGCCCGCGCGGCGTCCTGAATACCGGGCAGCTGAACGACGACCTGTTCCTCACCGCTGAACTGGTCGGTCTGGCGCTGGACGATCGGCTCGGTCACCCCGAACTGGTCAATCCGGTTGCGCAGCGTCTCAAGCGTCTGATCGATGGCGTATTCGTGCAAGGTGCGAACCTGACGGCTGTCATAGACCAGCGTCATCTGGCCGTCTCCGGCCGGCGTCTGCACCAGATTGGGAAACTGCTCGGACAGCACAGTTTGGACCTGATTTCTGGTGTCCTGGTCGGGCGTCCGCAGATGCAGCGTGTGGTTATCACGGCTGAGAGTCGTCCCACGAATCGACGCGTCGTCAAAGGCGCGCTGGATCTCGGCAATGGTCCGGTCGAGATTGTTTCTGAGCGCCTCGTCCAGGTCGATCTCCAGCAGAAGATGGGTGCCCCCCCGCAGATCGAGTCCCAGCCGGATCTGACTGGTGGGAAGTATGGTGCGCCACCAGTCGGGCACGGCCGTCAGCGAGGGCATCAGATAGACGAGCGCCCATACGGTCAGGCCGGCAACCAGAGCGATCCGATACCCAATGCTGGTCATCCCTTCTCCTTCCCGTCCCGGCCTTCTTTGGTGTCTTTTCTGACTTTGCCGCCCAGCAGGGTTTCAATCCGCGAACGGTCAATCCGAACGCGGACATTGGACGCAATTTCGAGTCTGACATCGGTCTCCCCGAGTTCGACGATTTTCCCGTACAAGCCCCCGGCTGTCACAACTTCGTCGTTGCGTTTCAGATTCCCCAGCATGGCTTTATGGGCTTTGGCCTTTTGCTGCTGAGGCCGGATCAACAGAAAATAAAACACCGCAAAGACCAGCAGCAGGGGCAGAAACTGGACCAACGGACCGGGGCCGGCAGCGGCGGCTCCCTCTTGGGCATAGGCTAGACTTCCCATAGCGCTTCCCCTTCTTTGGACGCTGTGGCCTTGGCGTCTGCGGCCGGCTCCGGGCCGGCCAGAAAGGGCCGGGCGAAGTCGGCGAACCGGCCGGCGGCCAAGGCTGCCCGCATTGTACGCATCAGCGACTGATAAAAATAGAGATTGTGAATCGTATTGAGCCGCGCCGACAAGATTTCACCGGCAACGGCCAGATGGCGCAGATACGCCCGCGAAAAGTTCTGGCAGGTATAACACCCACAGCCCTCCTCAACCGGCCGCGGGTCGGAGGCGAACTCGGCGCGCCGAATATTCAGCCTCCCGGTCCGGGTAAACAGACTGCCGTTACGCGCATTGCGGGTTGGCATGACGCAGTCGAACATGTCGCAGCCGAGCGCCACATAGCGGACGAGTTGGGTCGGCGTGCCAACGCCCATGATGTAACGCGGCCGGGCGGCGGGCAGGAAGCGCACGGTATGGGCGGCAGTGGCGTGGGTGACCGCCGGATCTTCTCCAACGCTCAGGCCGCCAATCGCATAGCCGCAAAACCCCAACTCCACCAGAGCCCGGGCGCTCTGTTCGCGCAACTCGGGAAACACGCCGCCCTGGACAATCCCAAACACGGCCTGATCGTCCCGGGTTCTGGACGCTCGGGCGCGCTCGGCCCAGCGCAGGGTCAGGGCCTGGGCGCGCTCGGCTTCCGCGAAGCTGACCTGGGCCGGCGGGCATTCGTCCAGGACCATGGCGATATCAACCCCCAAGCGTTCCTGAGCCCGGATGACCGATTCCGGGGTCAGCAGGTGTACAGAACCGTCCAGATGGGAGCGAAACTCGACCCCCTGTTCGCTCAGCCGGCACAAACTTTTCAGGCTGAAGACCTGAAACCCGCCGCTGTCGGTCAGAATCGGACCATCCCAGGCCATGAAACGGTGCAGTCCGCCGGCCTGCTCAATCCGCTCAAGCCCCGGCCGCAGATACAGATGGTAGGCGTTGGCCAGGATGATTTCGGCTCCAATTTCGCGCAGTTCGCGCGGGGTCATGGCCTTGACTGTTGCCTGGGTCGCCACCGGCATGAAGGCGGGGGTTTGCACCCGACCGTGAGCCGTCATCATACAGCCCAGGCGTGCCTGGGTGTGGGAGTCGGTGTGGGTCACACTGAAACGAAACATGTCGCGCTAGTCTTGCCGGGCCGTTGTATGCGTTTTTGGGCAGGCGTGCAACTCACCCGGCTGGGAACGCCAATGGTTCCTGTAGCTGCCCACCACCTCGCGCCGACGGTCCACAGGACAGGCAGGGGGGCTGCCCCTACACAATCAGCATACCGTCCCCATAGCTGTAAAACCGGTAGCCGCGGGCCACAGCCTCGGCGTAAGCGCGTAGAACCCGCTCCCTGCCGGCAAAGGCAGACACCAGCATCAGCAGGGTCGAGCGGGGCAGGTGAAAGTTGGTAATCAAGCCGTCAATCACCCGGAAGCGAAAACCCGGATAGATAAACAGCTCGGTCTGCCGCCAGCCGGCCTGGACCTGACCGGCCGGGTCGCAGGCCGATTCCAGGGCTCGGGTGGTCGTCGTGCCGACCGCGACAACAGTCCGCCCCTGGGCTTTCGCCCGATTGATGCGGCGGGCAGTCGCAGCACTAATTGAGAATTCCTCCTGTTCCATGGCGTGCTCCTCCACCCGTTCAACCCGAACCGGCTGAAAGGTGCCGAGGCCGACGTGCAGGGTCAGGAAGGCGGTTTCGATACCGTGTTCGACCAGACGGTCGAGCAGCGCCCGGGTGAAATGCAGTCCTGCGGTTGGGGCGGCCAGCGCTCCGGGCGTGCGCGCGTACACAGTCTGATACTGCTGACGATCTGCGGCGCGTCCGCCCGCAGGGCGTTTGATGTAGGGGGGCAGCGGCAGCTGGCCATGACGCTCAAGCAGTTGGCGGAAATCCGCCCCGGGGAAAAACTCCAGCCTCCCCCGCCCGGCCTGCGGCGCGGTCTTCCACTCGGCCCGTAGCTCATCTGAAAAAACGACCCGCGCTCCGGCTCGGACGTGTTGTCCGCCTCGGCACACCACGTCCCAGACCTCGGCCTGGCCCGGCTCACGACGCACGAGCAGCACCTCAAGCTGCCCGCCGGTCTCTTTGCGGCCCAGCAGGCGGGCCGGCACCACCCGGGTGTCGTTCAGGACCAGCAGGCTGTGGGGCGGCAGAAGAGACGGCAGATCGGCAAAGCGACGGTGGGCGAGCCCCACCTGGCGGCGGTCAAGCACGAGCAGCCGGGAGCTGCTGCGCTCCCGGACGGGTTCTTGGGCAATCAGCTCGGGGGGAAGCCGGTAGTCAAAATCGGACAGCCGCAGGCCGTCGTCATTCGCTGCCCGGCGTTCAGCGGCGCTATGCGGTTTGATCTTGTCCACCACCGGCCCTGCCCAGGAAGGGCTGGAGGAGATCGATCGGCACCGGGAACAGCGTGGTCGAGTTGTTCTCAGTCGCCACTTCGGACAAGGTCTGGAGATAGCGGAGCTGGAGCGCGATGGGATGCTGCTCGATAATGCCAGATGCGTCGGCCAGGCGCTGGGCAGCCTGGAATTCGCCCTCGGCGTTAATGACCTTGGCCCGGCGTTCGCGCTCGGCCTCGGCCTGGCGAGCTATGGCCCGCTGCATCTCCTGGGGCAGGTCAATGTGTTTGACCTCGACCAGCGACACCTTGATGCCCCACGGGTCGGTTTGGGTATCCACGATTTCCTGCAGATCGGTATTGATCTTATCCCGCTCGGACAGCAGTTCGTCCAGCTCGGCCTGACCGCACACGCTGCGCAGCGTGGTCTGGGCCAGCTGCGAGGTGGCAAATAAATAGTTCTCGATTTCGACCAGGGCCTTGCTGGGGTCGAGCACCCGGAAATACAGCACGGCGTTGACCTTGACCGACACGTTGTCGCGGGTAATGACGTCCTGGGACGGGACATCCAGGGTCAGCGTCCGCATATCGACCCGGACCATGCGTTCGATGAAGGGAATCACGTAGATGATGCCCGGCCCCCGGTAGGGCACCAGACGGCCCAGACGAAAGATCACCCCCCGCTCATACTCGGACAAGATCTTGATCCCGCTGATCAGAATGACCAGCGCGATCAGCAAGAACGTCGCCATTGATCCAAAACCAAACATAGCCTCGCCTCCTTTATCCCCAGTTGGCTCTGTGCACCTTCAGGACCATATGGGCGACATCGACAACACGAACCGTCTGGCCCGCCTCAATGTCGTCCTCGTCGCTCTCCGCATTCCAGTACTCGCCGTGCAGCCACACCTTTCCGCGCGGCGCAAGGCGTTCCCGCACCTCGCCAAGCTCACCGATCAAGCCTTCCGTTCCAGTGACCGGACGCCGACGGTAGGCTTGCATCGACAGGCTGCCGGCAATCAGTATGAACAGCCCGACACCGAGGGCTGCGCCAAAAATCACCCCTCGGTTCGGCGCCAACTCGGCGTCGGGCGAGTCGAACAGAAACAGCGAGCCCATCACAAACGCGACGAGGCCGCCTACCCCCAGGATGCCGAAGCTGGGCAGAAACAGCTCGGTCACCAACAGGGCCAGACCGAGGAAGATCAGCACCAGGCCGGTGTAGTTGATCGGTAAGACCTGAAATGCGGTCAGGGCCAGGATCAAACACAGCGCCCCGACCAAGCCCGGAAACAGCAGGCCGGGGTTGGAAAACTCCAGATACAGGCCCAGGATGCCGGCCATCATCAGCAGATACGCGATCTGGGGATGGGCCAGGATGTTCAGGACCTTGTGCTTGAGACGCATTTCCTGACGGACGACATAAAAGGAACCGCCGGCCCCTCGGGCGGCGGCAAAATTCAGCGTCTGCTCAGTACTGCCGACCTCGACCGTCCGGCCCGAGACCTGACGCAACAGATCCTGCACATCGCTGGCCACCAGGTCGATGACCTGTTTTTCCAGCGCTTCGGTCTCGGTAATGGCCACACTCTCGCGCACCGCCTGCTCGGCCCACTCGATATTCCGGCCCCGCCGCCGGGCGATCGACTCGCTGAACGAGGCGGTGAAGTTTTCGACCTTCTCCCGCATGTCGCCCTCAATATCCTGCCCGCCCCCGGCGACCGGGTGGGCAGCCCCAATCGTCGTGCCGGGCGCCATGGCCGCAATGGTCCCGGCCATGGTGATGAATACCCCGGCCGAGATCGCGCCCGACCCGCCGGGAGCCACATATACGATCACCGGCAGGGGGGCGTCCAGCAGATCCTTGACAATCGTCTTGGTCGACGACAGCAGGCCGCCGGGCGTATCGAGCTGCACAATCAGCGCCAGCGCCCCCTGCTGCGCGGCCTGCGCAATACTCTCCCGGATAAAATCCGCCACCGCCGGATTAATGGTGGCATCAACGACGATCAGACTGATATGGCTCGAACGCAGGCCGGCCAGCGGCGCGCCCTGGGCCTGCCCGGCGGTCTCTTGAGCGGCGACTCGGGCTGTGCGCGTCTCGCCCTTCCCCCAGCTCATCAGCAGGACACCGCACAGGACGAGACACAACGATCCAGCAGTGTGCTTCGGCATCGTTCAGCGGTCCTTCCCAAAAGTCCGTATCCTGTTGCCTCGCGTCACGCGACTTTTGCCTTTTCAGAGTCGTCCCATCTCCCGCAGCACGGCCTTGATGTCCTGCCACACCAGACGCTTATCCCGGGGGTTACGCAGCAGATAGGCCGGATGCAGGGTGGGCATGAGTTTAGTGTCCTGGTAAGTGTGCCACACTCCGCGCAGTCGTGAAATCGGGGTTTTGGTCTGGAGCAAGGTCTGGGCGGCAAACGCTCCCAGGGCGACAATGATACGCGGCTGAATCAGCTCGATCTGCTTGCGCAAAAACGGCTCGCAGGCGGCAATTTCATCCGTCTCGGGGTTCCGGTTGTGAGGCGGCCGGCATTTGACCACATTGGCGATGTAGACCTCCTCACGGCGCATCTTCATGCCCTTGGTGATAATCTCGGTCAGCAGCTGTCCGGCCCGACCGACAAACGGCTCGCCTCTGAGATCCTCGTCGGCGCCCGGCCCCTCGCCAATGAAGACGAGTTCGGCGTGCGGGTCGCCGACGCCAAAAACGATCTGGGTCCGGTGCTCACACAGCTTACAGCGTCGGCAGTCACCTATCGCGTCCCGCAGCGCGGCAAGACTGTCGAGCGCCTGCCCGTCAATATCGGCTGGCGACGCGATGGGCCTGTCTTCGGCTGGGCTCGGGGGCTGGGGTCGAGCCTGAGGATGGGCTTGGGGACTGGACATGTGGAGCGTGCGCGGCAGGCCGCCCAGCCCGCCCTCTTTGAGGATCTCGACGTAGTGCTGCAAGGAATCGGCGATGGAACGAAGCTCGGTACGAGCGGCATCGGCAGTCATGGTCTCGCTCGCCCCTAGGCGGTCCGATCAACCAGCTGACGAATGAAACACCGCAGGCTGTCCACATAGGCCGAGGCCTGCAAGTCGGCCAACGATGCCAGCGCCTGCTGACCGTAGGTCCGCGCCTGGAGTTTGACCTCGGCCAATACCCCGGACAGCCGGATCTGCTGGAGGGCGGCGGCGACCTCCTGATGCGTGGCCCGGGCGTTTTGAAAAACCCGTTTGACCTCGGCGTTGGCTTCGAGGGCCAGCACCACGGGCAAGGACGGGTTGCCCTCTTTGAGATCGACGCCGACCGGCTTCCCGGTCAGCTCTCCGTCCCCCTCAACATCGAGCAGGTCATCCACAATCTGAAACGCCATCCCGACACAGTAGCCGCACGAGGCCAGACGCTCGACCACATCGGTCGGGGCTCCGGCCAGATAGGCGCCCAGCCGGGCACCCTGGGAAAATAGAGAGGCGGTCTTGCGCGAGATGATTTCCAGGTAATCCTCAGCCGTCACCGCCGGATTACGGCGAAACCGGCCCTGCATGACCTCACCCTCAGTCAGGCTGATACACGCCTCAGTCGCCCAGGCAATGACCCGTTCCTCAAAACGTCCGCACAGGGCAAACGCCCGTCCAAACAAAAAGTCTCCGGCCACCAGAGTATCTGACAGGCCGAAGCGCTCCAGCGCAGACGCCTTGCCCCGGCGCACCCCTCCCCCATCGATGATGTCATCGTGGAGCAGCGAGGCCGAATGAATGAGTTCCAGAGCGGTGGCGATATCGACAATGTCGTGCGGGTCTTTCCCCCCACAGGCACGAAAAACCAGCAGAGCCACCCCTGGCCGCGCTCGCTTTCCGCCCGCGTCAATCAAGTAATGCCCAATCTCGCTCAGCAGGGGTTCCCGAGAATCCAGGAGTGTGGCCAGGCGCTGTTCAACCTGCGCTAATTCTTCCCCGACCAGGGCGTGCGGAGCAAGTCGGGAATCGAACTGGGGGTCGGAAGAAGGGGATGGTTTTATAGACACATGTGTACTCAAAACAGGCAGCGCTCCCGAAGAAAAAACTCCCCAGGGTGGCCCTCATAATGCCAAAGGGGGGGAAAAGGTCAAGGAGAGCGCAGGCGAGCGCGACCGGCGGGACGCATGCCGGATTTTCGAGATTGCGCGGCGGCTCACAAGAACCGGCAGGCTGCGAACCGTCCACTCAGCAGAGAGCAGCGCGGGGCGAGGACGGCATCAGCCTCATGGGCCGTCTGGGGAGAGACGCCTCGGTGCGGAAGAGAGCGACGGCGTGGACGCAATGACACCCCTCACCTCGCCTCCACCACCGCTTCCTGGATTTCCTTCAACGACCGCCCCTCGGCATCCTTCCACTCAAGACGCCCATTAGCAGGCCTTCCCAAGAGGATGGAGGCGGCGGTGGAAGGCGAGGGGAAACCGTAGTCTTGGTCGAACTGGTAGGCGGTGCTCGTCTCCTTCAGAATATTCCGGGCCAAGAGAGCCTTACGCAACTCAGAGAGGGACGGACGGAGCGAAGCCACCTCTTCCTTGACCGCTTGTGAACCGGCGCGAACGACGAAATCGTTTGCCCCTTCATACCCGCGGGCTCGTACCCCTTTGCCGGTCAGAGAGAACTCGTGACTCTTGCCCGCCGGGTCCTGCGGTTTTTCAAAAAAACGCACGCCGACAACCGGCAGACACAGCAACATGTCAGTCAGGTACAACTCCGCGTCGGCTCTATCCGCCTCCGAGAGTGCCGGCTTCTGGGGGATACTTGCATTGTCCAGCTCGCAGCGCTTGGCCTCGGCCGCAAGTTCCACCAGGCGTGCTTCGAGATACTGGATATGTGCCTTATTCAGACTCTGGTCTTTACTGGTGAAGGCTACTCCGTGAGTCCAGAAATCCTTGGCTTTTGCGTGCTGGACCAGCCGAGCGTCTACGTCGCCCTCACCTACGTAGACGCTCGGCAGTTGTTCTGAGTCGCCGGGCCCCCAGAGCACATACACGCCATTGCGCCCGAGGTCTTCCCGACGGCGAACGTCCGCGAGGCGCGAACGGGGAAAGACAAGGCCCTGTCCTGTCCAGCCCGACTTCTCGATCACACGCAGGCCTTCCGGCTCGCCAAAGGGAACGAAAATTCTTACCGAAAATCCCAATCGATCATGCATGACCCTGCTCTCCTACCAAAACTCTCCCGCCGGAGTGTCCACAGACTATTCGCAACAAGAAAGCCGTACCAGCCTGTAGCACCTCCGTCAAATACCATGCTCCAAGGAACACCACCCGCTGTTTACTTGAGCGTAGGGGTGTGCTTAGTGTTCTGGCTGCGGAAAAAGCCTCCGGCCGCGGGACACGACAGGCTCCGCCCGACGTTCTGCCTATGCTCCCCCCTCCCGTCAGCTGTCAGCCTTGGCTCGGGCTGGCCATTGTCAGCTATGTGGTCTGCGCCGTCGCCCTCAGCATGCACGGATTTCTGCGCCGGTCCGCCCCAGCCTCCGAGTCACGACGAGAGACCATTGTCGGCTGGATGCGGGCGGAGTTGGCCGCGCTTGAACCCGGACTGGAGCGCCTGGGGCTGTCTCCCCTGGCGCTGACCTACAGCCAGCTCGGTTTCAGCGCGCTGGCCGGGCTGGCCTATGCGTGGGGTGCGATCTTTATCGGTGGCTGGTGTGTGCTGGTCAGCGGTATTCTCGACCTGCTCGACGGCAGTCTGGCCCGGCGAACCGGCCGGGTTTCGCGGCGGGGCGCGTTTCTGGATTCGGTCAGTGATCGGTATGCCGAGTGTGTGACCTTTGTCGGGCTGGGCATTTTTTTCGGGACGGCCTGGATGGTCTTTGTCGTGGCGTTCGGGCTGTTCGGTTCGCTCATGGTCAGCTACACCCGCGCTCGGGCAGAGGGTCTGGGGGTGGAATGCGGCGGAGGGCTGATGCAGCGGGGGGAGCGCTACGTTCTGCTCAGCCTGTCGTCTTTTCTGAGTGTGGCGGCAAACCACCTGTGGTGTTCCTCTTCTCACGTCGTCTTGATCGCCAGCCTGATCTTCATGGCCGTGTCAACCAATCTGACCGCCGTGTCCCGGGCGCGGAGCGTCTCGTCAGCCCTGCGGGATGAGGACCGACGATGAACACGTCTCATCCCCCGGGTCAAGCCGGACGTTTCGTGGGCAGTCTGGCCATCATGTTGGGTGCGGGCATCATGCTGGACACCTCTTACCAGTCGGTCGGAATGGGTGTAATACTGGCCGGGCTGGTCCTGCTTGGGCTGGGCTGGCTGGCGCACTGGCGGGCTCCTAAATCGGGACGAGACAACGGACGGTGAGGCCGTGAAGATCATAGCGTGAGGCGACCCCTGGATATGCCGCGTAGAAAAAAAGCAAAAACGACGGACAGAGCAGCGAACGGCCAAGGCGTCACCTCGATCAAATATCCGGCGAAGCGGAAGAACATTCCACCTGCGAGACTTGAGTCTCACAGCGGC
>WTHE01000399.1:1669-2761 GCA_011523315.1 Candidatus Binatota bacterium | reverse complement strand
GCACAAAACCATTCCACTGCTGCCAGATCTCGGGCTTGGCCCGCGAGTCGTCCGAGGTGCTGCCGGGTGGAAACAGGCTGGACATCTGGCTGGCGTGCAGGGCAATCGCCCCGGCGTAGAGCGCCGCGTCAGCAATCTGTCCGGCATCCAGCTTGGCCTTGAGCTGTTTGGTGTTGGCCCCTACGTTCTCCATCAGGTACATGCGCGCCCCGATGGGATCGTCCGGGTTTTTGAGGCTGTGGACATGCTCGCCGTGAGCGCCAATGTGCTGGGCGACAAGCGCCACGGCCAGCGCGCTGGCCGCTCCTATCATCCATTTCATGCGTCTCTCTCCTTTCTCTGTCCCTCGTCTCGATACCGTCAGCGGCTTGGTTCCGCATTGTCACCAAGCACACGGTACACCGTCGTGTGTCGATCAGCATACACTTTTTGCATGCGGGGGTCGCGGTCGGCAAGGGCACGGACCGCCAGAAAATGGCCTCAGGAAGCTTCGCGTAGAGTCCTTAACGGGCATACCTGCATCAATCGAGGGCTCCTCTTCTACCAGGGCACAATCTCGACAAACTTCATGGACACGAGCCCGACCTGTACGCGACAGAGCGCACACTGGCCATGCCGGGCTACATACGCTGTGGCGGGGGCGGTCGCTTCCTGCGCGAGGAGAAACTCGATCATCGAAGCCTGGACCGCTTCTTCAGGGGTGAGGGCGGGAGCGGTCTGTGTGGGCCGGATTTTGGCCGGCCAGCGCCGAGCGGCTCGGTTGCTGTCCTCCCGTCGCCTTCCGAACTCTTCCATGTCGCCAGCAGGCACACCAACAAACACTTGCTTCGCCTCCAAACTGGAGAGGTGCGGCTCACACCGCACTCGCGCCCCACTCCGAACAATCCCCGGTCAAGCTGCCCGTTCACCCACGATGTAGTCAGGCGCGCCGACCACGGTCCGTCGCTCCTTTTTTCCTCTATCACTGAACGAACGTTCAGTCAATTACGCCTGAGAGCGAGCACGGTATCCCGTTAAGATGGGAGGGATTTCAAGGGGACCTTGATACCTTGAATTTCTTCAACAGCTGGATCGCGGGCCAACGAGGCGAAC
>WTHE01000399.1:0-1569 GCA_011523315.1 Candidatus Binatota bacterium | reverse complement strand
CCGCTGCCAGGGATACGACCGCGCTACCAGATCGAACGGACCAATTCGGTATCGAGGTAGGCTGTGCCTCGGATGATTCTTCCATTGTCCATCTGGACGACATAGCAGTAACTGTTGTTATACGGTCGGCCGGTTTTGGTGGTTCCTTTGCCGACCCACTGAATCACGACCGTATCCCCCTCGGCGATGAGGTTCAGCACGGTCGGTGCAGGAGGGCCGGCAAGTTTCGCGCGTTGGGGTGTGAGCGCATCCTCGACCAGGCGTTGGCGACCGACGTAGGTCCCCGAAATGGGACAGCTGCCCATCACCGTCCAGGTGGCAGCGTCGGCTAAGAGATTGAAGAACGCCATGCCGTCGCCGTTGGCCCAGGCTGTAAAGGCGTCCTGGATGATGCGTTTGTTCTCTGCGCTGCTCATTGGTTTCCCTTGCTATGGGACAGAGGGGAGGCAAGCTGAGTCCCGCCTCCCGGGCGCGCCCGTTCGGCTAAGGTTCGACAGCTTGTTCGATGGCCGGAATGCTTTTGAAATAGCGGGCCACGGCCTGGGCATCCGCGTCGGTCATGTCCTTGTAGCCGCCTTCGGGCACGCCCTCAATCACCAGCGCCATCAAGCCCTGGACATTGTCAAAGTCGGGCAGAAATCCGCTCCGCAACAGGGTCACCATATCGTCCTCGCTCCACTCCCCAATGCCGGTCTTGACATCCGGGGTGATGTTGGGCGCCAGCTCGCCGTCAATCCCGTCCGGATTGCCGGCCATATGGCGGGAGTGGTCGAGCGTACCGCTCCAGCGCCGCGGGGTGTGACACTCCTGACAGTGGGCCACGTGCTGGCTGATATACGCCCCGCGCTCGATGCCGCTCTGGGGTGCCTGCGCCGCAGCCCGAACCGGCTCAAAAAACAGCCAGCGCCATGCCCGCATCGCCAGGCCGACAAACGGGAGCGACAGCCGGTGGGGCGTATTGGCCTGGGCGACCGGCGGCAGGCTGCGCAGATAGGCGACCAGGGCGCCGACATCGGCGTCACTCATGCCGCTCAGGGCCGGATACGGCATGACCGGGCTCATGACCGAGCCGTCGGGACGGACGCCGAGTCGAATGGAATCGATGATCTGCTGATCGGTCCAGGCACCGATGCCATGGTCGGGATCGGGCGTGATATTCGTTCCGTAGAAGGCGCCGTAGGGTGTGCTGAGCGGCCGGCCGCCGGCGTTGGTCGGCCCGCCCTCGGCCGTATGACAGCCACACCCGCCGGCCAGGGCGAAGACGTAACGCCCGCGCTCCAGCAGGTCAGCAGCTGCCTCCTGAGCATGGCCGGGCGTGAGGAACCCTGCGCCAATCAGCGACCAGACCACCAGTCCGGCCACCACCAGAGACCGCAGTCGAGGTCCGCAGCGTGTCTTGCCCATGTCCGTGCTTGTACGGAGAAAGCGGAGCGGGTGCAAGCCGGGGCACCGCTGGGTCGTGCCTCAGTTTGGATTTCTTCCCTTGAAAAGGACCATCCTGCCAAGAAATCCCCCGGGAGGGGGATTTTCCCGGTGTGGTTGATGCAGTCAGAGCGGACTGCTGGGGGT
>WTHE01000390.1 GCA_011523315.1 Candidatus Binatota bacterium | reverse complement strand
TCTCCCGGCATTGATCTCGAAGAGGTCCAGGAATTGCTGCGCAAGTATGTCCAGATGCTGACCGGCAGCCCGGTCAGTATTCAGCGCCAGGAGTTCTTCTCCTACCCGCCCGCACTTGAAGAAGCCTCGAGCCACCTGCCCCTGCCGGGCCGCATCGAGGTGTTTGAAACCTATGACGAGAATTTGCGGCTGTTTCGCGCCTTTGCCGCTCAGCAGGCCGGTCGCCGCGAGTTCGGCACCTACGAATTCTCGCTCAGTCGGCTGTGGCCCGACCTGCCGCCCGCAGTCCATCACATCATGCGCCAGGACGCGGCTCCGGTGGGCGGGCTGGCCGAGTACTTTCGCTGCTTTGTGCATCCCGACATTGTCGAGGCCCTGTTCGTACTGATCGAAACCCAGCGGGTTCAGGCTCGCCTGGCGGCAGTCTATCGGGGCCTGAGCGCAGACCTGGCATGGCTGAACGCGGCATCCCTGCCCTCACTGCTGCCCGAAGCCCTGGTCTCGCTGAGCGGGCTGTGGTCCGACCTGCTGCCGTCCGCCGCCCTTCGACCCAAAAATGTGTATGACTCGGCCACCCGCGCGGCCGAACTCTACCTGCGCCTGCTGTCCTCCCTGACCACCACCCGCCTCAACCCGGACGACGCGTCGGACTTCGGCCTGCTGTTTGACAAACTGAGCGGCGATGCGCTGATCGATCCCGACATGGACGATGACGAGAGCCCACCGCCGGTCCAGGAGCCGGTCGATATCCCCGAGCTACAGTTGGAGGACGAACGGGATGAGGAACACGGCGGCAGCCCCCTGTCGGCCGAAGAACTCAAAGCCTTGATTGAGGCCGGGGTCGATCTCCAGATTCGCCAGGGCAAGCAGGACAGGCTGATTCCCCAGGGGCTGTACGTCAGCGATTTGAACGGCAAGCTGCCGGGCCAGGGCGAGTTGGAGCACATCGCCGCCGGCACTGACCCGGCTCTTCCGGCCGTCCACGGCCGTGGTCAGCGCGAGGAGAGCCTGACCTTTTACTACGACGAGTGGGACTATCAGATCGCCGACTATCGAAGCCGCTGGTGTCGCCTGCGGGAGATTGTGCTGAACGGCGACGCCGGCGAGTTCTTTGCCCAGACGCTCAGCGACTACACGGCCCTCACCCCGGCCATCAAACACGAGTTCCAGCGCATCCGACCGGAACAGTACCGGCTGGTGCGCGGGCTTGAAGACGGCCACGAGTTTGATCTCAACGCTGCGGTCACGGCGGCGGTCGATATGCGCGCCCGGCTCGCGCCCTCGGCCAAGCTGTACACCGAACGGCGTCAGACCGAGCGTGATGTGGCCGCCCTGTTTCTGCTTGATATGAGCGCCTCGACGGATGAGCCGCTGGTCGTGGCGCAGCGTGATTACAGCGACGACGAGCCCGAAGACTGGCAACCGCTGTGGAACAAAGCCGACCGGAATGTACGCTCGGCTGCGAAACGCCCGCCCCAGCCCAAACCGCGCCGTATTATCGACGTGACCAAGGAGACCCTGGTGCTCATGGCCGAGGCGCTCGAAGAGATTGGCGATTCCTACGCCATCTACGGGTTCTCGGGCCAGGGCAAGGACAACATCGAGTTCTACCATGTCAAGTCGTTCGTTGAGGCGCTGTCCCCGACCGTCAAGGGACGCATCGGCGCCATTGAACCCAAGCGCTCGACCCGCATGGGACCGGCCGTGCGCCACGCTGTGGAAAAACTCAAAGACCTGGCGTGCCGGGTCAAGCTGTTGATCCTGCTGAGCGACGGCTTTCCCCAAGACATGGATTACGGTCCGGACCGGCGCTCCACAACGTATGGCATTCGGGATACCATGGTGGCCCTGCGCGAAGCCGAAGAGGCCGGCGTACTGACCTTCTGCCTGACGGTCGATAAGGCCGGCCACGACTATCTGCGCGAGATGTGCGAACCGTCGCGCTACCTGGTGTTGGAGGACGTGGCTTCGCTGCCGACCGAGCTGCCCAAGGTCTATCAGCGCTATATCCGGCCGCGTGGGATCTAGCAGGCGTCCTGCCCAATCCGAGCCGAGTCAGCGGCCGAAACTGAGAACGAGAGGAGAGATGTATGGATATGCAAAAAACTGTTGCCGTGGTGACCGGTGGTGGCTCGGGCCTGGGAGAGGGCACCAGCCGGGCCCTGATTGCCAGAGGCGCCAGGGTCGCCATCCTCGATCTGGGTCGTTCGCGCGGGGCGGAAATCGCTCAGGAGCTGGGCGACACGGCGGTCTTTGTTGAGGCCGATGTGACCGACGAAGACCACACCGCAGCGGCCATCGACACGGCGGTCGCCACCTTTGGCGTCATCAATGCGCTGGTCAACTGCGCCGGGATTGCGACCGCCGGTCGGACCCTGGGCAAGGGCGCACCGCTCGACCTCGGCCCGTTCAAACGCACGATCGAGGTCAACCTGATCGGGACGTTTAACGCCATTCGCCTGGCCGCCGCCCAGATGGTCAAAAACGAACCCAGCCCGGACGGCGAACGGGGGGTCATCATCAACACCGCCTCGGTGGCCGCCTTTGACGGACAGATCGGGCAGGCGGCCTACTCGGCCTCAAAAGGCGGGGTGGTGGGCATGACCCTGCCGATTGCCCGCGACCTGTCCCGCACCGGGATACGCTGCTGCACGAATGCCCCGCGCATCTGTGAAACGCCGATGCTGATGGGATTGCCCGACCCGCCCCGGCAGTCCCTGGCCGCCAGCCTCCACTCACCCCAGCGCTAGGGCACGCCGGCCGAATAC
>WTHE01000346.1 GCA_011523315.1 Candidatus Binatota bacterium | reverse complement strand
GGGACCGGTGCTGCGGTCGTTGTCCACGTCGATCGCCACCTCCCACTCATACTCCTTCGTGCCCTGTCCAAGTTCCGATCGATTAAACGTCAGAGCATTCGGGAGGTCTCTCAGATGGAAGACGACCGTCAGCGTCTCACCTGACAGAGAGCTGCTGATCTCAGTGATGTCAATATGCGCGGCGGCTACGTCCGAGACGGCATCGGTTACCGTGTCACCCGGCACAATCGGCTCCACCGAACTGCATGGGTCGGCCTCTTGCGCCCGCACAGGGATTGACCCTGAAGCGACGAGCAACGCCAGGACAATTATCGAAGTGACTCTCTTAATCTTCATTGTCAGTACTCCTGAAAGGCTAAGTCACCTGAGTCGAGAGCAATTGAGCACCTCCAAAAGTGATGGAACAAAAGTTCCCTATCCAAGATTCACCGATAATGAGTGGTGCTCAATGACGAGTATACTCAAACTTTTCTTTCATGTCGATGACCTCTGTAAATGGCTGCCTGCAAGTGAGAATGCCAAGCTGTTAGGAGTGACGCGCAAGCAAGGACCGGTCCCTCGGCTGAATATGAGTGAAGTGATGACGATTCCGATTCACCTTCACTAGTTGCACTCATTGATTCGACCCCCCTTTCCGTCTGCCACAACCTCCGAACTCGGGGTTCCTAAAAATTTTCTATTCAGCGCCGACACACGACGTCATTTCTACAAATGCCGCGGCGTGCTTCCATTTCCCGGCAGGCAGGGCATCTTCCAGCCGCTCGAGAGACGGCCCGCCCTGCGCCGCAACGCTGATAGACCCTGGCCTGCACGCCGGTAACCCGGTTGGCCGCTCCCCCTACCGTGCAGAAGAGAAGTGACATACCGGTTCGACTCTGGAGCGCACATGTGACTTTGTACCCGACCGGCATCGTCTCTGAGTGTTCACCACAGATGATGAGAATACTTGCACAACCGATCTTGCCGGGATATACTCCATCCCACTGTGGGCCTTTGTGACCACTTCCAGGCCCACATTCTTGGCAAAGCGCCCCATGCTTCCCGCCAAGAAAAACCCAGCGGCCCGGGACATGGCCGTGAAATCCAGAGTGCGCCCTGGCGCTCTGGTAGGTTGATACCGACGCCCGGCAAGCGTCCGCAAAGCCGCCTGAAAAAGGCGGTTTTGTCGTCCCGAAAATCCGTGCTACCATTGGCCATCAACCTTTGCCGCTTGCCAGGCGGCGCCAGACGATCAGGGACAGTCCTCGTGTATCTCCGCGACACAATAGACCCGTGCTGTCTGCGCCTCTCAAGCCATGGAGACGGCTGCCTGAGGATGACGGACGACGGCATGCCGCTTCCCACACCCGTTTGAACGACCCGGCTTGTGGACCAACGCCATCTGCCACAGCCGCGACAACAAGGACGCCCTCGCGCTGTAGACCTGCCGCTGAATGCTGCAGGGAGCGCCCAGAACGGCCCTGGACGCCCTGATCGGTACTTTGGGCCCGCAGAACGCCCAAAACAACGCCCAGAGCCGCTCAGGGCCGGGTCAGGGCAAAGATTCGAACGCTTACGCCGCCGAGCTGTGAGCAGCCGCACAGCCCTCTACGGCAGGACCGGCCGCCAACAATCCGACCGCACCATGGCTGCTGGAACGCGGGTTGTGGCCCGACTCCGACGAAGCAGGCGAAAAGTCGGTCTATGCGCCGGCCCAACGCTGGGCCGATCTGGGCTTAAAGGTAACCATCAAGAGGCTGCCGGCCGGCAACGACCCGGCGTCGGCCCCGCTACAGCAAAAAGAGCTTGCGTATGGGTGAGAAACGCATCGGTCAGTCGCAGCCAGGCAAAGAAGAAACGGGTACCCTTACGACGAAACCAGGCTGCGGGGACCGGGAGGATGATGAGTGGATGGACTTCAACGACTGGTGGGAAAACTATCTGAACGCGGCCGGCGGCGGGGACTGTCAGCCGACTGACGTCGCCGGCGCGATAACCGAGGCCGCGTCGTGGCTGAATGCAGCTCTGCAGGAATGCTCCGCGCGGGCCAACGCGCTGCTCCCCGTAATGAACAAGGTCGACGACCAGGACACCCTGAGCGCCCTCTGCAGGAGAGCGCAGGCGAGGACCTGGATAAGTTTATGCTGGCGAGATGGGGCTATCGCTTCCTGCTGGAAGCCGACAATGTCTCAGAAATCTATCGGCAGCGCTACAGTGACGCCGGGCCGGACTTCCCCGACTTTCCGGACATGCTTCTCGCCGGTTTCGAGGTCTTTCACCTGATCTGGCGCGAGGTCGGCAGAAACGCCGGCCTGAAACACCCGGTGGCCGCGCTTATCGAAGGCTATCTGTCGCGGGTCGAACCCGATACCCGCGACACCGGTATCATGCCCGCGCCCTTGGCTGCCCACCGCCACATCGAAACAACGGCCGATACGGGGTTTCTCTTTGATGTAACCGAATACGACCGCGCGCCGCAAACCGGCGAAATCCTGACAAACGACAAGCCCGCCCATCCCCCCAGCCTTACGCCGCGGCCTTCCGGCGTCGTTCCGGCTCTGCCAATCGTGCTGTGGGATCGGGCAGTCGAGGCCAAGCCCGGCCGCGGCGCTCCCTATGGCCTGCGCCTGTGGGTAGAAGCGATTCTCTCTGTCCCCGTGAGCGAACGTTCCGGCAAGCGCACCATTTCGATCCCCTTCGGGCAAATGGTCAAATCGCTGTTCAACCGCTACCGCCGTGACCAGTTCCCCGCCCTCAGCGCCGCCTTCCGAACCGTTCACAATATGGGCATAGC
>WTHE01000225.1 GCA_011523315.1 Candidatus Binatota bacterium | reverse complement strand
GGGGTCCACTGCCAGAAATACAGGTCGTAGTAGCGGTCGGTATTGCTGTGCAGGCCGATATACAGGGCAAACACCAGCCCGGCGGCAAACAGCATCAGCCACGAACGGTTCGACAGTGTCTCAACAATTTCCCGGCTCAGCCGGCGCAGGCTGGGCTGGGCCGCAGCGCTTTCCTGCGGGACGTGGAGGGCGGGGATGTGGCCGTGCAGGCTGAGCGTCGAGATCATACTGGTGGCGAAAATGATCATGCCGCCAATCCAGGCCATATCTCGATAGCCGTCCGGGTTCAGGTAGGCTCGTGAGCCCTGATACTCGGCGGTCTCCGGCAACAAAAAGGCCAGCGTCAGCCAGGCAAAACCGGCCCCGCCAAACCAGCCGTAGGAGGTACTCCAGCCGACCAGCTGGGTGCGCTGGTCGTAGTCCTTGGTGAGTTCCGGGCCGAGCGCGCCACGCGGAATTTCGTACAGGGTCATCGACACCCGCACGGCCACGGCCAGACACAGCAGCCGCACGAACAGACCGCTCTGGCTGGTATCGGTCGGCGGCTGGAGCAGGGCATAAAAGGAGACGGCAAACGGCACAATGCCGGCATACATGAAGGGATGACGCCGGCCCCAGCGCGTCCGCACCCGGTCCGACCAGACGCCGACCAGCGGGTCGGTGACCGCATCAACCACCAGAGCCAGAGCCAGGGCCAGTCCGGCCAGGGCCGGGTCCAGACCCAGCACCTGATTGTAGTACACCAGCACCCAGCCGCCGAAGACGTGGTTCTTCACCCCACTGGCGATCGTGCCAAAAGCAAATGCGTTCAGGGTACGGCGACTGGCGCGCTGGGTTTTCACGAGCGCGGCCCGCCTTCAAGCGTCCACACGTCGCACCACACCGCCGCCTCGCGGTCCAGTCCCGGCAGCGCCAGGGTGCGGATCGTGGCGGCCACGCCCAGGGGCACCGACTCGGCCGCCAGGTCTCTCAGCTGGGCGACCACCGAACCGGGCAGGAAGCCCAGCCCAACGTCCTGGATGACATTCTCCGCATCCCGCCAGCGCCCCTGCACCGCAACCGTGTCCTGGTCCTGATACTCCAACGACAGCCGTCGTTCCCGGCCGGTCATAAAGGCCGTGATACGCTCCGCCGCAGCCGACCGACTCCGCCCCTCCAGCCGCACGTTTTCGGCCAGCCGCGGCATGAGGTAGGCCGTCGAATACGGCGAGAGACGCGAGGGAGTGTCCGAGGTCTCAAACAGCGCGCCGGGGTCCTGACGCAGGCGGATGATATGCGGCGCATCCGTCACCAGGCGAAACGCCCGCTCATACGGAAGCGTGACCGCAGCGTCAACGCTGTCGAGCAGCACAAGCTGTGTGTCAGGCATCTTCGTAGTGCGGCTCACGTCGTTCGAGGAAGGCGGCAATTCCCTCCCGCACGTCATTCGTCCGGGTAGTCAGAATCTGATTGCGATCTTCCATCGCCACCGCAGCCTCAAGCGTCGGCGCGTCAACCGAGTAGCGCAGACACTCCTTGGTCAGCCGCACGCCGAGCGGGGAGTTGCGGGTAATCCTGGCCGCCAGCTCGGCGGCCGCCCGGTCAAGCTCGGCCTCGGGCACGACCCGCGACACCAGGCCGGTCGCCAGGCCGCGCTGGGCGTCAATGAAATCGCCGGTCAGCAGCAGTTCCGAGGCGACCGAGGTTCCGACCAGCCGGGGCAGAAAATAGCTCACCCCCACGTCGCAGGCCGACAGGCCGATGCGGATAAACGCGGCATTCATCCGCGCCGACTCGGCCGCAATCCGAATATCGCTGGCCAGGGCCAGACCAAACCCGCCACCCGCGGCCGCGCCGTGGACGGCGGCAATAAACGGCTGGGGCGCGCGGTGGATTTTAATCGCCAGCTCGGCGATGTGACGCTGGCCGCGCAGGCCGTCGGCCACCGATCCGCGTCCATCCGCCTCACCCGCCTCCTTGAGGTCGAGTCCGGCGCAAAACGCCCGCCCGGCGCCGCGCAGGATCACCACCCGGACGCTGTGGTCGGTCGCCAGCTCATCCAGGCAGGCGTGGAGTTCGTTGACCAGCAGGCTGTTCATCGCGTTCAGCGCCGCCGGACGGTTCAAGACCAGCCACAGCACGTCGTTGTCACGCCGCAGTTCCAAGGTGTCATAGCGTTCATTCATGGTCCTCTCCCCTAGATCAAGGACCGCGACTGGCAGCCGTCCACGGTAATACACGCGCCGGAGACCCAGTTGGCCCGCCCCGAAGCCAGGAAGACCACCACGTCGGCCACCTCCTCGACCGTGCCGAAGCGGCCCGCCGGCAACTCGGCCTTGATGAAGGCCGCAATGCCGTCCGGGTTCTCCTGCTGGCGGCGCTCCCACGAGCCGCCGGGAAACAGGATCGAGCCGGGCGCCACGCTGTTGACCCGCACGCCGTGCGGAGCCAGCTCACGAGCCATTTCTTTCGACAGGCTGATCATGGCCGCCTTGGAGGCGTTATACGTCATCGGCCCGCCCCACTCGCGCCCGTAGATCGAGCTGATGTTGATCACGCAGCCGCTCTGCTGCTCGCGCATGGCCGGCACAACCAGCCGACACAGATCCAGGGCCGAAAAGAAGTTCAGGGCAAAACCTTTTTGCCAGGCGTCGGCCGAGGTGTCGAGATTGACGCCTGGCCGAGAAGCACCGACATGGTTGACGAGGATGTAGATGACGCCTCACTTTCGGCGGGTGATCTCGATTCAGGTCTTGCACGCGACACCCCGAGCCACATCAAGGGCGGCGGCCAGCA
>WTHE01000377.1 GCA_011523315.1 Candidatus Binatota bacterium | reverse complement strand
CCCAGCAGGTCGATCGTCTGTTTGATGCCCGGGTCGTCGGGGTCGGCCGAGATGTAGCACTGGCGCTGGAAGTACTCGATCGGATGCTTGCTCAGGCCGGGAATCTCCAGGCCGCGAAAGCCGCCCTGGACGCTGGCGCCCAGCCGGTCGAGCCAGAACGGCACCCAGCCCGCGCCGGATTCCAGGTGGACCACCCGCATGCCCGGATGGCGTTCCAGCACGCCGCCCATGATGAGCGAGGTGCAGGCCAGCATATTGCCGATGGTGAAGGCGACGGTCGTCTGCGCCGAACGCAGGCGCGGAATATAGTGGTACAGCATGTCGTCGGCTGCGGTGCCGGTGCCGGTATGGACGGCCAGCGGCACGTCGAGGTCTTCGAGGGCGTTCCACAGCGGCTCGTAGAACTCGTCGTACAGCCGGTGCTGGCCGACCGGCACCGGGTTGATGTGAATGGCCTTGAAGCCGAGGTCTGTGACGCACCGGCGCGCCTCGCGCGCCGCCTCCTCAGCGTCGCGCAGGTCGACCGAGCCGGCCCCGAAGACCCGGCCGCCGGCCACCGAGCAGAAGTCGTACAGCCAGTCGTTATACGCCCGCCGATAGGCTGCGGCCGTGTCGGCCGCCAGCTTGGGCACGGCCACCGACAGCAGACCGACCGAGGGGTAGACGACCATGTAGTCGATCCCCGTCCGTTCCATGGCCACGGGGTACATCTCGGGTGGAAAATTCTGTTTGGCAAACTCGGCGTAGGCTTCGTCCTGACCCGGCAGGCTGACCCGCACCCCGGGATCGAACGAGGCCGGGCCCATGGCGCCGGGATCAATCGGGTCGCGGCCAAAGGGCATGGTGTAGGCGCCGCCGTCGGGGTTGGGGATGGACAGCTCAAAACGGAAACCCAGCGGGTCTCCGTCGTAGAACAGCCACGTTTTGGGCATCTGGTCGCGAAACCTGGGATCGAGATAGCGCTCGAACATGTCGTTCGGTTCGAGAATATGGGCGTCGCTGTCGATAAAGCGGAATTTTTTTTGCGCCACTGTTCTCCTCACTCAAGCGTGTCCGGGATGGACCGGACTGTACCATCTTGGGCGCCGGGGCTGCAAGAAAGTCGGGGCAGGCGTCGCCCTAGCTCTCGTCATTGCCCTCAAACCCACAGCTCAGGCCCGTCCGTCCCAGCCTGCGCCGCACCTCGTCCAGCGACAGCCGGAAATAGACCGGGCGGTCATGCGCACAGGCGTGGGGGTGGGCGGTCTGCGTCCAGGCCGTGAGCAGTTGCTCCTGAGCCTCGCGGCTCAGCATTTGGCCGGCTTTGAGGGCCGCCAGGCAGGACAGGGCCTGGGTGATGTCCTCTTTTTTGTTGCGCAGGCGGGCCAGCAGGCGCGAGAAAATCAGTCCTGAGGACTGGGGTTCAACAAAATCCGGCACGGCCCGCAGCGCGATCACCCCAGGACCAAAGGCGTCCAACTCAAAACGACACGCCGACAACGCCTCGGCCGTATCGTCCAGCAAGGCCTGCTCGTCAATCGACAGCTTGACCACCTGGGGCGCAATCAAGCGCCTGGCCTGGACCCGGCCGTTTTGCAGCCGTTCGTACAAGACCCGCTCCTCGGCCGCGTGCTGGTCCAGGAGGTAGACGTGGCCCTCGGACGCGGTCAGCAGAAAGCTGTTCTCGACCTGCCCGACCAGCGAGAAGCCATTAACGGACGCCCCGTCGTAGGCTTCCTGCTGTTCTGCCACGGCCTCGGTTTGCAGCCAGGCCGGACGCTGGCGGTGTTCGAGCGCGCTTCGGACCAGGCTGTAGATGGCCGTATCGTCCCGGAAGCGGACCTCGGCCTTGGCCGGATGGATGTTCACGTCGAGCTGCGAGGGGTGCAGTTCGAGAAACAGCAGGACCAGCCCGCCGGCCTCGCCCCAGGCGTCTCGGACGGCCCGATACAGCGTCCGGTTGCGAATCGGGCGGCGGTTGACGAACAGATAGTAGCGCCGCCGCCAGCCGGCCTGGCTGGGCAGCACGGCTCCCCACACCCGGCCGCTCAGGCCCGCGTCTTCCACCTCCTCCAGACCCGAGGTCGTCTCGCCGCCAAAGCAGGCCGTCAGCCGTTCCTGGAGCGAGCCGGGCTGGAAGCTATACACCTCGCGGCCGTCAAACGACAGGGACAGGTTGGTGTCGGGAAAGGCCAGCGCAAAGCGGGTAAAGGTGCCCAGGATATGGCCGTACTCGGTGCGCAGGCTGCGCATGAAGCGACGGCGGGCCGGTGTGTTGTAAAACACGTCCCAGACCTCGACGCTGGTGCCGACCGGCGCCCCGGCCTGACGCTGGGAGGTCAGCCGGCCGGCCTCAAGGCGGTGTTCGGTGCCGAGTTGGTCCTCTCGCTGGCGGGTCAGCAGTCGCAGGCGGGAGACCGAGGCGATGCTTGGCAGGGCTTCGCCCCGAAAGCCGAAGGTCTGAATCCGGGCGATATCGGTAGCGCTGGTGATCTTGCTGGTGGCAAAACGCTCACACGCCAGACCGACATCTTCGGCGGCCATGCCCGGACCGTTATCGGTGACCTTGATCAGCCGCCTGCCGCCCTCCTGGATTTCGACTCGAATCGTGTCGGCGCTGGCATCCAGGGCGTTTTCGATGAGTTCCTTGACCACGCTGGCCGGTCGCTCAATGACCTCGCCGGCGGCAATCTGTTGCTGAACGTCTGGAGGCAGGATGCGGATTTTCATGTATGCCCGGGGCAGCCTAGCAGAAGTCGGCCGGCGTGTCTGTGGCGGTTTGCGCCTGTTGCCGAAAAACCCTTGTCGAAGGGCGTCGAGTGCGCTAGAACATACTCCTGAGTTCAGAAAGTTGATTCACCAGTTGAGGAGGGAGAGCTATGTCGTCTATCACCAACAATAAGACGTTTCCGTATCGCGGCGCGATTGACGCCGACGGGCATATCCTTGAGACGCCTGATGCCTGGGAGAAGTATATTGACCCGCAGTACCAGGAACAGGCCATGCGGGTCACGGTTGGCCCAGACGGCCTGGAAGTCCTCGAAATCGCCGGTCGGCCGGCCAAGTACATCAAGCCCGGCCAGCTGGCCGCGTTTGGCGGGATGGGCAAAACGCCCGAAGAGGTGGAACCGCACCCCGACCGGACCTATGTCAACATGGCCCCGTTTGGCTCAATGGACGCCCAACAACGCCTGCAACGCATGGACGCCGAGGGGCTGGACAAGGCGATTGTGTATCCCAGCCTGGGCCTGATCTGGGAGACCGAAGATCTGGGCGATCTGGGACTCCAGGCCGCCTATGCCAGAGCCTACAACCGCTGGGTGGCGGACTTCTGCCGGGATTCGTCCGGGCGCCTGGTTCCCATTGCTCACATCTCCTTTGGCGATCCCCAGGAGGCGGCCAGCGAGCTGGAACGGGCGGTCAAAGACGGCTGCCGGGGCGCGTTTGTGGTGCCGTTCACGCCGACCAACAAGTCCCACGCCAACCCCGACTACGACCCCTTCTGGGCCAAAGCCCAGGAGTTGGACGTGCCGGTCGGCATCCATCCCAGTGGCGAGCCGCCGGCCAAGCGGGTCCACCAGCGCTTTCACGACATGCAGAAATGGGCGCTGTGGCACTTCAACGTGCACGGCGGGCAGGGGCCGCTGCAAGCCTTTACCGCCCTGTTTCAGTACGGCCTGTTTGATCGCTTTCCACAGGTGAAGATCATCGTCCTGGAGTCCGGCGCGGGCTGGGCCGGCTATCTGCTCAACCGTATGGACGCGGTCTACGACAGCCCGCTGGGTGAGTCGGTGCCGCTCAAGGAAAAGCCCAGCTACTATTTTCATCGCCAGTGCTGGATCTCGGGCGACCCCGACGAGAAGGCGTTTGGCAATGTGGTCGATTTTGTCGGCAATGACAAGTTCTTCTGGGCCTCGGATTTCCCCCACTTCGACCATCCCGACAACTACATGGACGAGCTGTTGGAGCTGGTCGAGCCGATGGGCGACGAGACCCGTCGCAAGGTCATTGGCGATAACGTCGCCCAGGTCTACGGCCTCTGAGTCGTTACTGCCTCAGCGTCCCAGCCGACGCCTTTGGATGAGCCGTCGGTTGGGCCGTCTTCCCTTGATCTCCGTTGCGCTTTGTGGCTACAAAAGAGCTACATAAGAGGAGGTCAGCACAATGCCTGCGGACGCCGTAGTCCGAGCCCGAATCGACAGTCAGACAAAAGTACGGGCAACCAAAGCCCTGGAAGCCATGGGTCTGTCCGTATCAGACGCTATTCGTCTGTTGCTGGTGCGCGTAGCCGAGGAAAAGCGTCTGCCGTTTGCGCTCCACCTGCCAAATGCCGCTACCGCTAAAGCGATTGACGAGCTGGAAAGTGGCAAAGGGCAGCGTTTCGATACCAAAGACGACCTGTTTCGAGATTTGGGGATTGACTGATCGTGTTGACCCCAGCCCGTCCGACGCAGTTCAAGCGTGACAGGAAACGGGCAGCTATTTCTCTTGATCGCCCTCGGCCAGCTTCTTCAATTCGGCCAGGACCACCAGGGCGTCGATCGGCGTGGTATGCAGCGGGTCAACCCTGGCCAGTCGGGCCAGGACCGGCTGGGCGTCTTGAGACGGCATGCTACCATTCTTCGTGATTCCGGTGGAATACTGGCTCGACCCCTCCGCCACATAGGCGTCCGTGTTCTGGTTCGTCTGCCAGCTCAGCAGCAAATCCTTGGCCCGCTGCACGACGTGTGAGGGCAGCCCGGCCAGCTGGGCCACATACACCCCATAGCTCTTCTGGGCCGCGCCGGGCACGACGGTGTACAGAAACGTGACCTCGTCGCGCTCTTCCCGAACGTCCAGGCGGGCGTTGGCAATGCCCGGGATGGTGTCCGCCAGGCCGGCCAGCTCGTGATAGTGGGTGGTGAACAGGGTTTTGGCCTTGATGTCCCGGGCCAGGCTTTCGGCCACGGCCTGGGCAATGGCCTGTCCGTCCGAGGTGCCGGTGCCGCGCCCGACCTCGTCGAGAATGACCAGGCTCTTGTCCGTGGCCTGACGCAGGATGTTGGCCGTTTCGGTCATCTCGACCATGAAGGTTGACAGCCCCTGGGCCAGAAAATCGGCCGCCCCGACCCGGGTAAAAATCCGGTCCACCACGCCGACCGTGGCCGCCTCGGCCGGCACAAAGCTGCCGATCTGGGCCAGCACCACCAGCAGGGCCGCCTGGCGCACATAGGTGCTTTTGCCGGCCGCATTCGGACCGGTCAGAATCAGCAGGTGGGTGTCTGCATTCAGGTCCAGATCGTTGGGCACGAAGGGTGCGGTCTGATTTTCGAGCACCGGGTGGCGGCCCTGGGTGAAGGACAGGGCGTAGTCCTCGCCGACCTGCGGCCGGACCCAGCCCCTTTTGCCGGCGACCTCGGCAAAGGCGCACATCAGGTCGAGCAGGCCGAGCGTGTGGGCGGTCTGGCGGAGGCGGTCGGCCTGGGCCGCAACCTGGTCGCGCAGGGTGCTGAACAGGGCATACTCCAGCTGTTTGCTGCGGTCGCCGGCCGACAGCATCTTGTCCTCAAAGCGGTGCAGGGCCGGGGTGATGAAGCGTTCGGCGCTGACCAGGGTTTGCCGCCGGGTATAGGTCTTGGGTACCAGTTCAAGGTGTGACTTCGTCACTTCGAGATAGTAGCCGAACACCCGGTTGAAGCCGACCTTGAGGTTGGGAATGGCCGTGCGCTGGCGTTCCTGCTGCTCGTAGCGCGCCAGCCAGCCGCTGCCGTCGGTCTGCACGGCCCGCAGCTCGTCCAGTTCGGCGCTCACCCCGTCCCGAATCAGGCCGCCGTCCTTGGCCCCGGCCTTGGGCTCCTCGACCAGGACGCGCTGGATTTCGGACTGGACATCCTCCAGGGGATCGAGCGTCTGGTGCAGCTCGGCCAGCAGCCCGGCGGACAGGCCGGACAGGCGTTCGCGCAGCGCCGCCAGGGGAGCCAGCGAGACGGCCAGGGCGGCCAGGTCGCGCGGGCTGGCGACCGCCGAGGTCGTGCGCGAGGTCAGGCGTTCGAGATCGAGAATCCGTGCCAGCCCGGCCTGTATGGCGGTCCGGGTCTGGGACTCGGCCAGCAGTGCGGCGACCGCCTCCTGGCGCTGGCGGATGGCGTCCACCGAGCGCAGTGGGTGCAGCAGGCAGTGGCGGAGACGGCGGTGGCCCATGCGGGTTTTTGAGGCGTCGAGGACCGACAGCAGCGAGCCGTGCGACCCGCCCTCCAGCAGGTTTTCGACCAGCTCCAGGTTGCGCTGGGTCTGGGGGTCGAGAAACACGAAGGCCTCACTGCGGTAGACCTGGGGGGCTTTGAGGTGGGGCAGAAAGTCTTGCTGGGTTTCGGTCACATAGGCCAGCAGGGCGCCGGCCGCAGCCAGACCCTGGGGATGGGAGGCGGCCAGCGGCGCGACCTGCGTCCGACCAAAGCGGCGGCTCAGGGTTCGGCGGGCCATGGTCAGGCGAAAGTCGGTGTCCGGCCGCTGGGTGATATGCACCTGGGGCTGCCAGCCGGCGTCATCGGCGTCGCCTGTCCGCAGCAGGACTTCCTGGGCCGGAAATTTTGCCACCAGGCTGGGCAGCTCGGTCCGGTTTGTCTCGGCCACGACAAACTCGCCGGTGGCCAGGGACAGGACGGCCAGGCCGACCCGGTCGGCGGAGTCGGAACACACGGCCGCCAGGCTGCGTTCGGTGTCGCCGGTCTCGAACAGCGTGCCCGGGGTGACGACCCGGACAACCTCGCGCCGTAGCAGTCCCCGCCCCTTCTGGCTGCCTTCCAGCTGTTCACAGATGGCGACCTTGAAGCCCTTTTCGACCAGGCGGCTGAGATAGGCGTCGAGCCGGTAGTGGGGGACGCCACACATGGGCACCCGTTCAGTGTTTTTGCCCTGCGGCCGCGAGGTCAGGGTAATGTCGAGGGCGCGGGCCGCAATCGCCGCGTCGTCGTAAAACATCTCATAGAAATCGCCAAACCGAAAAAAGACCAGGGTTTCCTGGTACTCGGCTTTGACCCGGTGGTACTGGGCCATCATGTCGGTCGTCGGACTGGCGGGGGAGGGTGAGGTGCTCACTGGACTGGCCTTAGTTTATGGGGCTGCACGTCCGTCCAACAATGGAGACAAAGCGCGCGGCGTGCAAGAGGCCGCGTGTTGTCCAAGCCCGACAGGTAGGTTAGAAAGACCGGGCAAAAGGAGGCGCCCCGATGTCTATGCAGAATCAGACATTTCCGTATGCCGGCGCGATTGACGCCGATGGTCATATTCTCGAGCCGCCCGATACCTGGGAGAAATATATCGATCCTCAGTTCCGTGACCGCGCCCTGCGCATCCGACCCAACCAGGACGGGCTGGAGGTCGTCGAGGTCGGCGGCGCACCGGCCAGATATGTCCGCCCGGGCGGCCTGGCCATTTCCGGGGCGATGGGTAAAAAGGCCGAGGATCTCGAACCCCACCCGGACAAGACCTATGTCGGCCAGGCGCCGTTCGGCTCGATGTTTCCCCACGAGCGGCTGGAACGCATGGATCAGGAGGGCCTGGAAAAGGCGATCATCTATCCCAGCCTGGGACTGCTGTGGGAGGCCGAAAATCTTGACGACCTGGAGTTGCAAGCCGCCTACGCCCGGGCTTATAACCGCTGGGTCGAAGACTTTTGCCGAGACTCGAACGGCCGCCTGATCCCGATTGCCCACATCTCGATGGGCGATCCCCAGGCGGCGGCCCGGGAGATCGAACGGGCGGTCAAAAACGGCGCCAAAGGCGCGTTTTTCGTGCCCTTTACCCCGACCAACAAATCCCACGCCCATCCCGACTACGATCCGTTCTGGGCCAAAGCTCAGGAGCTGGACGTGCCAGTCGGCATTCATCCCAGCGGCGAGCCGCCGGCCAAGCGGGTCCACCAGCGCTTCCGGGACATGCAGAAGTGGGCGGTGTGGCACTTCAACGTGCACGGCGCCCAGGGCCCCTTGCAGGCGTTTACGGCCCTGTTTCAGTACGGCCTGTTCGAGCGCTTTCCGCGCGTCAAGGTTGTCGTCCTGGAGTCCGGCGCGGGCTGGGCCGGCTATCTGCTCAACCGCATGGACGCGGTCTACGACAGCCCGCTGGGCGAATCCGTGCCGCTCAAGGAGAAGCCCAGCTATTATTTTCACCGCCAGTGCTGGATTTCGGGCGATCCCGACGAAAAGGCGTTTGGTAACGTCGTTGACTTTGTGGGAGCCGACAAGTTTTTCTGGGCCTCGGATTTTCCGCATTTCGATCATCCGGGCAACTACATGGACGAGCTGAAAGAGCTGGTTGAGCCGATGTCGGCGGCCACCCGTCAGAAGGTCATCGGCGATAACGTCGCCCAGGTGTACGGCATCTGAGGTCGGCAGGAGAGCGCTATGGCACGGCCCGTTTGCGTGATTTCCGGGGTTGGCCCGGGGACCGGGGCGGCCCTGAGCCGCCGTTTTGCCGCAGGCGGCTATCAGGTCGCCATGCTGGCCCGCACCCAAGAGCGGCTGTCACAGCTGGAGCGGGACATCCCGCACACGACCGGCTTTCGGTGTGACGTGTCGGACCAGGCGGCGGTGGACACGACCCTGGCCGCGATCAAGGCGAACCTGGGTGCGCCCGAGGTGCTGATCCACAACGCGGTGGGCGGCGCCTTTGGGACGTTTCTGGAGATCGAGCCTGCGGTCCTGGAGCAGAACTTTCAGGTCAATACGATGGGCCTGCTGTACCTGGCCCGGGCTGTGGCGCCCGACATGATTGCGGCCGGCAAGGGCGCCATCATCGCCACCGGCAATACCTCGGCCCTGCGCGGCAAGCCGCGCTTTGCCGGGTTTGCGCCGACCAAGGCCGCCCAGCGCATCCTGGCCGAGTCCATGGCCCGCACGCTGGGCCCGCAGGGCGTCCATGTGGCCTATGTGGTGATTGATGCGGTGATCGCTCTGGAGTGGACGCGCAAGATGTTCACGGACAAGTCGGACGACTTCTTCATCAAACCGGCGGCAATTGCCGACACGACCTGGCAGGTCGTCCACCAGGAGCGTTCCGGCTGGTCGTTTCATGTCGAGGTCCGGCCGTTCGGCGAAGAGTGGTGAGCACGGGAGCGGAGCCCGGCGCGATTGCGCCGAGTAGCCGTGTGGCCTGCGATGGACTCGGCCTGGGCCCGGACTATTGGAGCGGCGAGCCGACAAGCGCCTGGGCCGACTGCTCGGTCGCCCTGGGCTGGTCCGTGGCGCTCAGTGGCGCTGGAACATCCCGCAGCGCCCGCATGCTGTCGGATGAGAGCAGGCTGCTCGGCCGCTGGTCAAAAGAGAACTCGTCCGGGGTGTGGCCGACTATGGGCGCCAGGCCGGGCCGCGAGACCAGGCGATGGATCGGTCGGGTGATGAGCCGTTCCAGACCATAGCCTATGGCGTGAAGCGGATAGGCGACGATCCGCAGGGGGTGGGCGTCTTCAAAATCGTCGTATTCGCCGCCAGAGGCCAAGCCGGGTAGACCCAGGACCAGCACCGTCACTGTCGCAAGGACTGACTTTTTCCACATAGCTCCTCCTCCTAGCGCGTTTCCCGATAGGCTGTGGTAGGTCGGATTAGCGGAGCGTAATCCGACACGTACGGGATGTCGGGTTACGCCTGCGGCTAACCCGACCTACACGGCTACACATAATGGTGAATTGCGCTAGCCTTCTTCCAGTCGCTCCAGCTCTTTTTGCCAACTCCGTCGGGCGGCGGTCCGGCGGTACTTGGTGGGGTCGTCCTCAGCCCGGCTGGGCGGTGGGAGCGCTTTGCGGACCTGACGCAGAGCTTCAAGCTGGGACAGGCTGCGGTGTTTCTTTTTTTTGCGTGGCATGGCTCACGTCCGGCCCAGCAGCCGGGCCGCATCCTTGGCGTAGTAGGTCAGGATCAGGTCAGCCCCGGCGCGCTTGATCCCGGTCAGCGCCTCCAGCATCACCCGCTCTTCGTCCAGCCAGCCGTTCAGGGCTGCGGCTTTGAGCATGGCGTATTCGCCGCTGACGTGGTACGCCGCCACCGGCACGTCGAACCGCTGCCTGACCCGACGGATGATGTCGAGGTAGGGCAGGGCCGGTTTAACCATGACCATGTCCGCGCCTTCCTCAATGTCGAGGGCTACCTCGCGCAGGGCTTCGTTGCCGTTGGCCGGGTCCATCTGGTAGGAGCGGCGGTCGCCGAACTGCGGGGTCGATTCGGCCGCTTCCCGGAACGGCCCGTAAAAGCCGGAGGCAAACTTGGCGGCGTAGGCCAGAATCGGAACATGGGGAAAGCCCTCGGCGTCGAGCGCCTGACGAATGACGCCCACCCGGCCGTCCATCATGTCCGACGGGGCCACAATGTCGGCGCCGGCCCGGGCGTGGGAGACGGCCTCTTTGGCCAGGATGTCCAGGGTGGCGTCGTTATCCACGTCCTGAGCCTTGACGATCCCGCAGTGGCCGTGGTCGGTGTATTCGCAAAAGCACACGTCGGTCAGCAGCAGCAGGCCCGGCACCGCTTCCTTGAGCGCGGCCAGGGCGCGCTGAATGATGCCGTCATCGGCGTAGGCGTCCGAGCCGAGGGCGTCCTTGTGGTCGGGAATGCCGAACAGAATGACGCCGGGGATGCCCAAATCCCGAATCTGCCTGCACTCCTCAACCGCCCGGTCAACCGACAGCTGGGCAATGCCCGGCATGGAGCTGATCGGATTGCTCATCTCGGAGCCGGGCACGATAAACAGCGGCATGATGAGGTCGTTGACGCTGAGTTGGGTTTCTCGCACCATGCGTCGCAGCGGCTCGGTACGCCGCAGGCGGCGCGGGCGGTGGGTCGGAAAGGCCATGCTGTTCTCCTGTCAGTCTGGTGCCGTTCTGTAAAAGTTTCCATTTTTCCGCCCGCCGATGCAAGCCCTCGCCCCCGGCTCGGGTCTGGGGCATAATCCCCGGCTATGCACGCCTGTGTCATCGCCGGGACTCACAGCGGGGTGGGAAAGACCACGCTGACGCTGGGTCTGCTGGCGGCCCTGCGCAAACGCGGTCGGCGGGTGCGGGGCTTCAAGGTCGGTCCCGATTTCATCGATCCGGGCCATCACGCGACCATCACCGGAACCGCCGCGTACAACCTGGACGGCTGGATGTTGAGCCAGGACTATAACCGGGCCTGTTTTGCCCGCGCCGTGCAGGACATGGACATCGGGCTGGTGGAAGGCATGATGGGTGCCTTTGACGGTTACGGCGGAAAAACCGAAGCCGGCAGTACGGCCGAGATGGCCAAATGGCTGGGGCTGCCGGTCATTCTGCTGGTCGATGCCTCGGCCATGGCCAGAAGCGTGGCCGCGCTGGTGTACGGCTTTCAGTATTTTGACCCCGAACTCAGGCTGGCCGGGGTGATCTTCAACCGCATTGGCGGCCCGGGCCATCTGGACTACCTGCGAGAAGCGCTGGAGGACAACGTCGATGTCCCCGTCCTGGGCGGCCTGCCCGAGCAGACCGAGCTACGTATTCCCGAGCGGCATCTGGGGCTGCGGACCGCCGAGGAGCAGCCCCTCAGCCCGGCTTACATCGAGCGTCTGGCCGGCCTGATTGAAGACCACATTGACCTCGAGCGTCTGCTCCAGATTGCTGCTGTTCGCCGCCCGCCGGTCCGTGTTCAGCCTGCAATGCAACGGACACAGCCGCGGGTCCGGTTTGGCGTGGCGCGGGACGAAGCGTTTTGTTTTTACTATCCCGATAACCTCGAACTGTTGGCCCAGGCCGGTGCGGAGCTGGTCTTTTTCAGTCCGCTCCGAGACCGACACCTGCCGCCACACGTGCAGGGGCTGTACTTCGGCGGCGGTTATCCCGAGCTGCACGCCGCCCGGCTCGCGGCCAACGCCTCCCTGCGCCGGGAGGTTCGGGATTTCATCGAACGCCGGGGTGTGGTGTACGCCGAGTGCGGGGGCCTGATGTACCTGGCCGACGCTATTCGAGACGGGCAGGGCCGGCGCTTTCCCATGGTCGGTATCTATCCAACCACGGTGCGTCTGCTGCCACGGCTGAGCGCCCTGGGCTATGTCGAGGTGAGCCTTGCGGCGGGCCACGGCCTCTTTCCGGCCGGTACGGTCAGAGGTCACGAGTTTCATTATTCCGAACTTGAAGAGCCCGACTTGTGCCACGGCCCGATACGCGCCGTGTATGCGGTCCGCAAACGCCCCGGCGACAGCCCGCGCCCAGAGGGCTATGCCTACAAACGCTGCCTGGCCAGCTATATCCACCTCCACTTCGGCAGTCATCCGGCCTGCGCCGCCGGTCTGGTCAGAGCTGCCGAACAGGGCTGAGGCCATGACGCCGACAGCTCATTTCATTCGGCTTGGTCGTCTCAGCGTCCACTATCTGGCCTGGGGCCAGCCGGACCGGCCGCCGCTGATCCTGCTCCACGGCGGGGCCGCCCACGCCCACTGGTGGGATCATATTGCGCCCGTCCTCAGCCAGCGCTACCGGGTGCTGGCGCCCGACCTGCGCGGCCACGGCGACACGGATTGGGCTGACCCGGGGGCGTATGAGATTGATGACTATGTTTCTGACCTGCACGACCTGAGCGTCGCCCTGAATCTGGACAGGCCGATCCTGCTGGGTCACTCGCTGGGTGGTTTTATCGCCTTGGCCTATACCCTCAGCCAAAGGTCGCGGCCACGGGCCCTGATCGTCGTCGATATGCGGGCGCGCCTGACCGACAGCCGCTTTATGCGTCTGGTGCGGGCGCTGCCCGCCCCGAGCTACCGGGACGAAGCCGAGCTGCTGCGCCGCTTTCGCCTGCTGCCGGCCGACAGCCGTCCGCAGCCCGAGCTGTTCCGGGCGATTGCCAGGCACAGCGTCCGTCTCGCGCCGGACGGGCGGCTCAGGCTGAAGAGCGACCGGGCGGCACTGCGTCGGGCGCCTGTCGACCTCGGCCCGCGTTTGTCTGACCTCGGCTGTCCGTGCCTGTTTGTCCGCGGCCAGGACAGCACCACGCTGTCGGCTCGCGGCCTGGCTGAAATGCGCGCAGGCTGCCCGGACGCATCCGCAGCAGACATCCCCGGAGCCGGCCATCACGTCTTCCTGGACCAGCCTGCGGCTTTTGTGGCGGTCGTCCAGAAATTCCTTGACGAAAGACTCAGGACGTGAGCAGAAAGGGAAACGTGATCTCTGATTGAATCCATTGGTCATCACGCTTCCCTTTCTCAGCATGACGGTCGGCCCGCATGACGAACCCGGCCCGGCGGAGGACACGACTATGCAGGAGCGGATTGAGCGCGCGGCCCAGGCCATTCGCACGTCCCGTAAGACGATCGCCCTGACCGGCGCGGGCATTTCGGCTGAGAGCGGGATTCCGACCTTTCGCGATCCGGGTGGCTTGTGGGACCGTTACGATCCCGAGGAGTACGCCACGATTGACGCCTTTCGGCGCGACCCGGCCAAGGTCTGGCAGATGATGCGCGACTTTACCGAGCTGAAAACAGCCCGGCCCAACCCGGGTCATTATGCCCTGGCC
>WTHE01000531.1 GCA_011523315.1 Candidatus Binatota bacterium | reverse complement strand
CGGCAGCGCCCGACCTCGTCGTCATAAACCCGTTGTAAACAAATATCCTGGCCAGGGCCTTGGGTGCGAGCACCTGAGACATCCCGATCATAATGGCGGAGCAGAGATCCACGCGACCGGATAGTCCGAACCGTCGAGACAAGAGCCGTGCCCGCCTAGGCCCCATGACCTGGGTACGAACGTAGGTAGGATTGGCAATAATCAGATCGTACGCCTCCGGGGCTGTGCGGCAGAACAGATTGCCATTACCGCCGTCGCCAGACTGTTCAAGAACAAAATCCAGAAAGTTTGCCGGCTCGAAATGCAGCGACACCTCGGGGAATTGCCGCTTGATTCTTATCCTGGCGGAGTCAAGTGCCTCGGAGTCGGTCTCAAAACCTGAGGCTTCGATCATCAGGTTTGGCTGTTCGGCCAAGCATTCGAGCAGGCTGATGAGCAGCTGTCCATGGCCTGCAGCGGGGTCAAGGACGCGCAGGGGCCGGGCGGTGGGCAGCGTTCCGGCGGCTTGGACAATCTGCCGGGCAATAAAATTGGCAATAATCGGGGGCGTGTAGGTGACGCCGCCAGCCTTTTCCTGGCTGACGGCATCATAACGCTTCGTCAAGCCTGGCTGGTCGAGTGTTGCCATGACAGATTCAGCCTCGTGCCCGCAGACCCAGCAGTTACATATGAGAACCGCAGGTGCCTATTTCTTGGCCCACAGGTCGGCGTAGCCGGCGATCTCGACCTCGTAGGCCGCCGAGGTCATCTGGAGCGGTTGTTCGGTATCCAGATTGATGGCGACAAATTCCAGCCGGGCGTCCTTCTTCCAGTTCTTGACGCTGTTCTCCCACACCCCGGGCTGCGGCCCGTGGTGGAGCCCCTGGGGATTGAGCGAAATCACCCCGTAGGGCGTGGTGCCGCTCTTGCGGCTCAGGGTGAACTCGCCGCTGTGAACGAAAAACACCTCGTCGTAGTCGATATTGCGGTGGTACCAGGGCACCCGTAAAGCGCGCGGGTCGCCCTCAAGCGGACGCGGGGCAAAGGTACAGATCACGAACCCTGCGGCTTCAAACGTCCCGTGGGCGCTGGGCGGCAGATGCACACCCTCGCTCATCAGCGGCCGGAAGTCCTTGACGTTCAGCTTGAACACCGAGTGGCTGCCCTTCCAGCCAACCACGTCGAGCGGACAAAAATCGTAGAAGATGGACGTGTACGCGCCGCGCCGTTTGACCCGCAGCTCCCACTCGTCGCGCTGCTCGGTCACCGGCCCGGGCTCGGGAATTTCAATCACGTCATAGTCAAACGGCGCGTAATGGCCGACGCCGGCCCGGTCGGGGAAGCTGATCGGACCGCGCGACTCGATGATCAGCGAGAAGTTGTCGCGGCTGTCCGGCACCAGGCGGTAGCTCGTGCCTTTGGGGATCACCAGATAGTCGCCCTCGACATACGCCAGCGGCCCGAAATCGCTCTGCAACACGCCCCGGCCCTTATGAATGAAATGGACCTCGTCGCCGTCGCCATTGCGGAAGCAGTGCGGCATCGGCTCCGAGCGCTGCGAGACGGACAGGCTCACGTCGTCGTTGTACAACACCTGGCACGGTTCGCCGCGCGGGTCGGCGCGGTCGGTCGGCGTCAGGTCGTAGGCGTGAAAGGCCCGCGGCCGCAGCGGCCCCTCGATCCGCTTCCAGTCGGTCGGCGGATGGGTGTGGTAGAACTGGCTGGCCGGACCAAAGAAGCCCTGCCGGCCGTGCTCCTCTTCGTACAGCCCCTCGGGAATGGCGACATGGGCTTGCTTGGGAACGGTGCCTTTTGCGTGTTGGATTTTCATGCTGGCCTCCTCATATGTGCGGCAGAACGTGCTTGCCGAAGCGATCCAGCGAGGCCAGGATCTGCTGCCGGGGCAGACCGCCAAAGTCGGCCAACAGGCTCACGTTGGTGATGCCCGAGGCTTTGATGTGCCGAATGCGCTCAATACACTGCTCGGGATCGCCAAAGAGCACGCGCTGGGGATACAGATAGTTCTCGTAATCCATGGCCTCGAAGCCTTTGCGCAGATTTTTATAGGCCGCGTACTGCTCAGAGTAGGCCGACTCGGGATTGGCCTTCTGGACAGATTCGATGTAGCGCATCATCGCCGCCTGCGGCTCGCGTTTGGCTTTTTCGGGCGTTTCGCCACAGTAGAAATGGTACACGCCCAGGACTTCGGCGGCGTCGGTATGGCCGTGGGCGGTGCGCGTGTCACGAAACAACGTGATTCTGTCGATCAGGGTTTCGGGCTTGGCTGCGGCATACGGCACGACCATCAGGTGATAGCCCTGTTTGCCGGTCCATTCAAAAGACTCCGGGGTGAAGATACACGCCACATACACGGGCGGCGGCTTCTGGACCGGCTTGGGCAGGACTTGCAGATCGGTGACGGTGCGGAACCTGCCCCGGTAGGAAAACCGGGGCTCGGTCCAGGCCCTCATAATGATGTCGTGGGCCTCCTCAAACAGCCGCCGACTATCGCCCATATCGCGCTCAAAGGCGTCAAATTCGCCCCGCTGAAAGCCGCGGCCAATGCCAAACTCCAGCCGCCCGCCCGACAGGCAGTCGAGCATGGCGAACTCCTCGGCAATCCGAATCGGATCTTGCAGCGTGAGCAGGGCGATGCCGGAGCCGATGCGGATGTTTGTGGTCCGCTGGGCCACGGCCGTACCCAAGACCGGCACCGACGGAATATGGCCGCCGTAGTGGTAGAAATGGTGCTCGGCAAACCACACCGAATGAAAGCCGTACTCCTCGGCCTTATCGGTCTCAAGC
>WTHE01000665.1:7566-13510 GCA_011523315.1 Candidatus Binatota bacterium | reverse complement strand
CCGTGAGCCGGTCTACGAGCTGGTGCGGGAGTACGCCACCACCGCCCAGCGCCAGGAGAAAATTCGGACCGCGCTGGCCAACTGGTGCGAGAAGTTTCGGGCTGCCCAGGAAGGTATTCTGCGGGTGGCGCTGGGCGAGGAAGACGGCGTGGCTGCGGTGTAGACCGCCCTGTCAGGAGAGATTGCGTATGGACTACGGTATTGTTCTGCCCCATTTTACGGCGTTTGCCAGCGAAGACCCGGCCCACAGAATCGCCACCGCAGCCGAGGCGGCCGAGGCGCTGGGCTACAGCACAATCTGGGTGGCCGACCACCTGGTGTTTCCGTCCAAGATGGAGGGCGGCTATGCCTTCAACCCGGACGATCCGTTTCTTGAGCCGCTGAGCGTGCTGGCCGCCCTGTCGCTCAAAACGACCCGGGTCAAGCTGGGCACCGCAGTCCTCATCCTGCCCTACCGCCATCCGCTGGCCACGGCCAAAGCCCTGGCCACGATTGACGTGCTGTCCGGCGGACGCACGGTCGTCGGGGTAGGCGCCGGCTGGCTGGAGCAGGAGTTTGACGCCCTGGGGGTGTCGATCAAGGAACGCGGCCGCCGCACCGACGAGACGATTGATATTATGAAGGCGGCCTGGACCCAGCCGGCGGTCAACTTCAGTGGCAAACACTTTGAGATTGCCGATATCAAATGTCTGCCCCAGCCGGTCCAGACGCCGCGGCCGCCGGTCCTGATCGGCGGCATGACAAAGGGCGCCCTGCGGCGGGTGGCCCGCCGTGGCGACGGCTGGATCGCCATGGGCAATAGCCCGGAGGCGATTGCGGCGCCGCTGGAGACCCTGGCTGCGCTGACCGAGCAGGCCGGTCGCAGCATGGCCGACCTCCAGCTGTGCATGCTGCCCCTGGCGGCGCCCAGCCTTGACCGGCTTTTGGACGACCTGCCCGGCTACGAAAAACTCGGGCTCCAGCATGTCTACCTGTCCTTCCGAGCCTGGACAAACGATTTCTCCGAGCTGATGCAGCTGATGGAACGCTTTGCGCGCGAGGCGGGGCTCGGCAGCTGACGGCGGGAGGACGCGGTATGGACGGCCCAGCCAACGGCAAAATCTGGCACACCGACTATCCTGAACTCGGCACCGGGCCGATTCCGATCGAACCCTGCGTGTCTCCCGCCTACTTTGCCCAGGAGCGCGAAAAAATCTTCAAGCGCTTCTGGCTGAACGTTGGGCGGCTTGAGCAGATCCCGCAGCCCGGGGACTATTTTGTCAAAGACCTGCCGGTGTGTCAGACCTCGGTCCTGGTCGTGCGCGGTCGGGACGGTGGCGTGCGGGCCTTTCACAACATGTGCTCCCACCGCGGCAACAAGCTCGTCTGGGACCGGGGCGGTCGCTGCCAGGCGCTGACCTGCAAGTTCCACGGCTGGTCGTACGGGCTGGACGGCGGGCTGCGTTTTGTGCCGGACGAAGACAACTTTTTTGGGCTGGAGAAAGCCCAACTCGGCCTGAGCCCGATTGCGAGCGAGAGCTGGGAAGGCTTTCTCTTCGTCAATCTGAGCCCGCAGCCGCCCGAAAGCCTGTCACACCAGTTGGGCGAGTTGGGTGCCGGTCTGACGGGCTATCCGTTCGACAAGCTGAGCACCTGCTTTGCCTGGACGACCGAGATCAAGGCCAACTGGAAGGTCATCAAAGACGCCTTTCACGAAGCCTACCACGTGCCGTTCATCCACCGACGCTCGCTGCCCGACTCGTTCACCAGCAAAGACAACCCGTATGCCCACGCCTTTGCTTTTCAGCTGTATGAGCGCAACCACCGCATGTCGGTGTTCGGCAACCCCGAGCACAAGCCGTCAGCGGTTGAGCTGCTGGCCCAGCGCTTCGGCTCGTCCATCGTCAACCGTGACTGGGATATGGACCGACTGCCGCCGGGCGTGAACCCGACCCGCAGCCGCTTCTGGGCCTTTGACGCCAATATGCTCTTTCCAAACTTCGACGTGTTCGTCTTTGACGGGACCTACCTGACCCATCAGTTCTGGCCGCTGGCGGTGGACCGGACGCTGTGGGAAGTCCGCACCTATTTCCCCCAGGCCGACAACGCGGCCCAGCGCTTCAGCCAGGAGTACAGCAAGGTGCTGCTGCGCGATGCGCTGCTCGAAGACGCCAGCACCCTGGAAGCCACCCAGTCGATGCTGGCCTCAGGCGCCAAGACCCACTTTGTCCTGCAAGACCAAGAGCTGCTCGTCCGCCACGCCCACACCGTCATCGAAGAGATTGTCGGGTTCTATGCAGACTAGAAAGAGACAACCCATGGCCGAAAGCGTAAAAAACGTGTCCACCTCGTATTTCAAAGCCCATTGTCTGGCTATCCTTGACGAAGTTGCCAAGACAGGCCTGCCGCTTATCGTCACCCAACGAGGGAAACCGCTCGCCAAACTCGTTCCGCTCGATTCTGCCGAGCCTCCGGGCCTGCTCGGCAGTGTACGCTACAAACGCGAGCAAGACTTGCTGTCTCCCGTTACCGAGTCCTGGGAAGTCGATCAGTGATTGTCCTCGACACCCACGCCTGGATTTGGTGGGTGAGCGATCCAACCAAGCTGTCTCAAAAAGCGCGGACTGCAATCACCGACGCAACGACGAGAGGCATCTGCCCGATCAGCTGCTGGGAACTTGCCACAAAGGTTACGCAGGGCAAGCTGACGCTTGACCGGGACGTTCGTGTCTGGATGCGGCAAGCTTTGGCCCTTCCCGGTGTGACGCTGGTGACGCTGTCTACCGATATCGCTATCACGGCCGGGCAACTCGGCCAGTACGGCTTTCACGGAGATCCTGCCGACCGACTGATTGTGTCGAGTACCCTGCAGCACGGGGCTGAATTAGTCACCAAGGATAGACACATCCGAGCGTTTCCGCTCGTCCGAACAGTCTGGTGACACTCTGGGTTATTGGAACAAGAGCAGGCCCAGCAGGGCGACCGCGAAATAGCTGGCAATCACCACCGCCCCGCCATAATCCTGGGCCAGCCGCTGGCCAAAGAAGAGGCTCAGCAGGGCCAGGGTGGCAACGACGATGCCCCACACCGCCAGGCCGCCGCCCAGGCCGAACAGGACTTGCACAGCCCCAATGGCGCACAGGACTCCGGCCGCCGACTCGATGACCGTGATCGCCCAGAACATCGGCGTCACCGTTCCGGCCAGGGGGCTCTTGGCAAAGTGGCCGGTCAGAAACTCGAGGTTGCCTTTGCTATCCATCCACTTGTCGGCTGCGGATTGCAGAAAAGCCACGGCAAAAAACGCGGTGACGGCGAACTGTCCAAACCACACGGGATCCATGCTGTCCTCCTTTTTCTCCTCAGAACCGGCTCAGCCGTGTCAGCACCTCAGACAGGCAAGCCTCATACGCCCCGGCCTCGGGATAGCCCGGCGCCGGGGCGATGCCCTGGGCCTGCTTGGCACACTCGAAATTGAACACCCGCAGCAACCACAGCAACTCATACAACGCAAAGGCCACAGACTCAACGATGGCCTGCCCGGCGTCGCCGTAGCCCTCGACAAAAGCCCCAAACAGCGTCGGGTGGGGCGACAGCAGGCCGGCGGGGTTCTTGGCCGTCCAGTACTTCATTTTCACAAAGTCCAGGGCTGGCGCGTCAACCACGGCGTTGTCCCAGTCGATGATGGCGGTCAGACGGCCGTCCGCAGTCAGGATATTGCCGGGTGAGAAATCGTTATGCACCAGGCACGGCCTCACCTCCAGGGCGTCAGGCAGACGCAGCCCGGCCGCAGCCTCGGCAAGCGCCGCCGGCAGGTGGCGGCGGGCGGCGTCAAGCTCTTTGCCGAGGGCCTGGGGAAAGCGTTCGGCCCAGGCCAGCGGCGTCTTTCCCACCGACGGGAAATCGGCGTACCAGGCCTCAAACCGAACGGTATGGATCTGGGCCAGAGCCCGGCCGGCGGCACGGTACAGGGGTGGCGAGGGCGTATCCCAGAGGGGCGCACCGTCCGCCCAGTCGTAGACACAGTAGGGATGGGCCAGGAGCTGCCGGGTCCAGTCGTAGTAGCGCAGCCGGGGCAGGACGGTCGTCTCACTGTCGAGCGTGCCGCACCGGGCGGCCGACAGGCTGTCAAACAGCCGGGCGACAGCGGCGTCGGTGGGCGGCCGCGCACCGGGCGTGAGCAGGGCGGCGACTAGGGCTTCTTTGACCAGGTCCGGCTCGTAGCGGTAGACCTGCTCCTGGGTTCGCACCCGCAGCCCGTACAACCGGCCCTCACACTCGACCTTGACAATCGTGTTGATATTGCCGGACAGGACGGCGTGGACGTGCAGGGGCGGCCGTCCCGACAGCCGGGCAAAGACACGCTCCAGCTGCCGGCTGGAAAAGGGCAGGGCTGCGGCGGACGCGGCGGCCATCAGACCACTGCGGCCAGCACCAGATCCGACAAGCGCTGGAAGCGCTCCATGCTGTTGGCCTCCTCCAAGCCTCCGGCGGTCAGACACACAAAGCTCAGCTCGCGCTCGGGATCGACCCAGAACAGTGTCGTGCCCGCTCCAACACCGCCAAACGTGCCGGGCGAGGCCATCGTTCCAAAATAGGTCGGATAGATGCCGGTTCCGCGCAGGAAAAAGCTCAGTCCCAGGAAGGCCGGGAAGGCGTCCCAGCCGCGTTCCTCTATGGCGTAATTCCATAGATTGTTGGGCTGGGTCCCGGTGTGGTTGGTGGTTGCCAGCCGGATGACGGCCGGCGACAGAATCCGCGCCCCGTCCAGCTCGCCGCCACGCCGCAGCATCTCGGCAAAGCGAAAGATATCGGCCGCAGTCGAAACCGCACCCCCACCCGGGATTTCGGCGTCCTCGGTGATCAGCTCATTAAAGCTCTCCAGGGCCTCTGGCGGAAACAGCCCCGGCGTCCGATCCCGCACCACGACCGGCACTCTGCGCTCGGCCAGATCAGCCCGCAGCCCCAGCGCGGTGTCATCCATGTTCAGGGGCACAAACACGTCCTGGGCCAGGAGCTGCCCAAAGGACCGGCGGCCGCCGTCGACCCGACGCACAATTTCACCCAGCACGGCGTGCGCCGTCATCGGACTATAGCTCACCTCTTCCCCCGGCCGGGCTTCGAGCCCCTGTTGGCATACGGCGCTCACCACCGTTTCAAGGTCGCCGAGCAGCTCTGGGGGAACCGGCGGAAACCCGGACGACATGCCCCCGGTGTGGGTCAGCAGATGGGCCACGGTCACCCGCTGTTTTCCCTTGGCCGCAAATTCGGGGATGACCTCGGCCACACGGGTCGTCAGGGCCAGCTCGCCCCGGTCGATACAGGCCAGCACCGCCGCCCCGGTCAGGGCTTTGGTGACCGAAAAGAGGCAGAAGATGTCGTCCGTGCGAGCCGGCCGAGCCGTCTGCCGCTCGGCAAAGCCGAGGGCCTGGTGGAGCGCGACGCGCCCGCTGCGGGCGACAATCACGACGGCGCCGTCGTAGCGCTGCTGCTCAATGTCGCGCTGGACGACCGCGCTGAAGTGGTCCAAACGTGCGGCGTCGAGGCCGCACTCGTGTGCATGAAGCGTTTCGAGTTGGGCCATAACCTGTTCCTCCTTTTCAGTCGTGCGGCCGGCTGGCGATCGACGAAGACAGCAGTCCGCCGTCCACCAGCAGGGTTTGTCCCCGAATAAAGTCGGCGTCTTCAGAACACAGAAAGGCCGTCACTGCTGCGATGTCTTCGGGCCGCCCCACCCGGCCGGCCGCCGTATTGGGGATCACATCGCGTTCGTACTCGGCGTAGGCCGCGTCGCCGCCGGCGTACATCTTCGACGAGTCGGTTTCGATCAGGCCGGGATTGATGCCGTTGACCGCGATGCCGTGGGGCCCGAGTTCGTGGGCCAGATACATGGTCATGTTTTCCAGGGCAGCCTTGGCCGCGCCGAGCAGCCCGTGTCCGGACAGCATGCGCAGGGAGTCAATGCCCG
>WTHE01000665.1:0-7466 GCA_011523315.1 Candidatus Binatota bacterium | reverse complement strand
TTGGCCGCGCCGAGCAGCCCGTGTCCGGACAGCATGCGCAGGGAGTCAATGCCCGAGACGGTCACAATCCGGGCCGCCCGACCGCGCATCAGCGGCACGGCCTCCTGGACCGCCAGCAGCGAGCCGCTGATCGTCAGCCCGAACGTCCGCATCACGTTGTGTTCTTTCTGCTGAAGCAGAGGCCGAAAGGCTGTTGCCGCAGCGTTGACGACCAGGATGTCGAGCCGCCCATAGCGCTCCTCGACCTGCCGGAACATGGCCCGCACGGCCTCGCCGTCACTCATATCGGCCTGCACCGCCAGCGCCTGTGAGCCGAGCCGCTCGATCGCCGCAACCACCGCCTGGGCCTGCTCGGTGTTGCGGCGATAATTGACCACAATCCGGGCGCCTTCCTCGGCCAGCCGCAGGGCGATCGCCCGGCCGATGCCGCGCGACGAGCCGGTGATCAGAGCGACCTTGTCTGTAAAGCGCATACGCCCCCCTCAGCCGGCCATGGTCAGGCCGCCGCTCACCGACAAGACCTGGCCGGTCACGAAGTCGGCGTCCGGCGAGGCAAAAAAGGCCACCGCGTTGGCGACTTCCTCGGGCTGGCCCAGGCGCCGGAAGGGCACGGCTCGGGTCATGGCCTCGATCACCCGCGCGCCGCGCTCCCCCTGGGTGACCTGCTGGAGCAGGGCCGTGTCGGTCGGACCGGGGCAGACGACGTTGACGTTGACCTGCGAGCGGGCCAGCTCGCGGGCCAGGGTTTTGGAAAAGCCGATAATGCCGGCCTTGCACGCCGAGTAGACGGCCTCCCCGGTTGAGCCGACCCGTCCGGCGTCCGAGCTGATCGAGATGATCTTGCCCTGCTTGCGCTCCATCATCTGCGGCGCAACCGTGTGGCAGAAGTTGATCGGGCCGCGCAGATTAATCGCAATGACCTTGTCCCAGGTCTCGGGGCTGCTCTCGACAAACGGTTCGATCCTGTCCCAGCCGGCATTGTTGACCAGAATGTCTATCGGTCCCCAGATGTCGGTGACGTGTTGGACGCAGGCCCGGGCCTGGTCGAGTTGGGTCACGTCGGTCGTCACGGCCAGGGCCTGGCCGCCCGCAGCGGTGATTTCCTCAACGGTCTGCCGGGCCTCGTCCTCCAGGATATCGGCAATCGCCACCCGGGCGCCTTCCTCGGCCAGCCGGCGGCTGATGGCCCGGCCAATGCCCCGGCTACCGCCCGTGACCAGGGCGACTCTGTCTGTGATACGCATCGTTCGTCCTCCGTGACTGCATGAAAAAACGGCCTCATCATACCGTAAGAGTGATTCTATCAGCAATGTACACCGGGCAGATCTTCTTTGCCCGCCTTGCTTTTCCCTCCTTGAGCAGGTAAGCAGAACGAGGTTTCATTCTGAGGCAGTGAGAAAATTCTTTTCCTAACGGGAACAGAGGCGGGAGCAGTGACGTTATGGATGTAGCGCAAGTCCTGGGCTACAAAAATTCTCGAAACTTTCTCTCAAAGGACGAGGATTTTCCCCATTCCCAGCTAGGATATGTTCTCCGTAAGGCCAGAGAAAAGTGTGGTTTACAGGGAGCCTATGTTCTCGGGAATGAGACTGGTGATATGCCGACCGTCCCCATTGTCTATTTTTGCAAATCCTCTTCGGAAGCCGAAGCAGCTCAGATTCACCGACGGATCTGGAACCAAGGACTTGTCCCCTTCGTCTTGATCCAGACCCCTCAGTGCATCAGACTCTACTCTGGTTTCCACTACAGTCCCCCTGCTGCTGAACAGCAAGAGGAAGGCGTACTCAAAGCAGCCGTCGCCTTCAACGAAGTATCTGATCAGTTAGCTGCTTTTACGGCCCAAGCCATCGACGATGGAACACTCTGGCAAGAATGGGGAGAACAGCTCAATCCCAAAAACCGTGTGGACTGGCGTCTATTAGAAGAGTTAAAAAAGCTTGACAATCATTTGCAAACACAAGGAGTGAAGCAGAATATCTCTCACGCTTTGATCGGGAAGTTCGTGTACTTCCGTTATCTTCGGGATCGGAATATTCTCTCGGACAGAAAGTTAGACAAATGGCGTATCCCTCCAGAGTCCGTTTTCAGCAGACATGCCACCCGGAAAGGCTTTCTGGCTCTGAACAGGGAGACACAAGAGTGGCTGAACGGCTCAATTTTTCTTCTCGACTCTGATGCGCTAGCTGAAATCTCGCCGTCGCTTCTCCAGCGAGTCGCTGGGATATTCTGTGGCGATACGGTAGAGGGTCAACTTCATCTCGATTTTCAGCCTTACGACTTCTCTTTTATTCCAATCGAAACGCTTTCCGTGATTTATGAACAGTTTCTTCATCTTCCCGTATATGGACAAAACGTTACACGAGGTCGAGAATCTGGTGCCTACTACACGCCTCTCCCTTTAGTCGATTTTATACAAACAGAATTAGAGCAAAGACATCCGCTGACGCAGGGCATGAAAGTTCTGGATCCCTCCTGTGGTTCTGGAGCCTTTCTTGTGCAGTGCTATCGCCAACTGATTGAGAAGCGGCGATATCAAGAGCAGAGGAAACTCCGTCCCAAAGAATTACGGGACATCCTCACGTCGCAGATCTATGGAGTGGATCGGGATGGTGATGCTTGCCGTATTGCCGAGATGAGTCTGATCCTGACTTTACTGGATTATGTCACTCCGCCAGACCTGGAAAATACCTCCTTTCAATTACCCAGCCTTCAGAGCACCAACATCTTCAAAGCCGACTTTTTTGCTCCGGATTCTTCATGGGAAAAGGTAGCTGCAACAAAGAAATTTGACTGGATCATCGGTAATCCTCCCTGGGTCAGTTTAAGTAGCCGGCGCGTGAGAGAAGAGGATCGTCCGGTCTGGGAATGGATGCAGACGAATTCTCAAGAAGCACCTACAGGAGGGAATCAAGTAGCAGAGGCGTTTGTCTGGAAAGTTTTGCCCCATCTTAAGAAGAATGGGGTGGCAGGTCTGGTGTTGCCTGCGATGACCCTATTCAAGAAAGAATCGACCTCTTTTAGAAAGCAGTTTTTCACCAAAGTACACGCCTGGCGCGTAGCAAATTTCTCGAATCTCTCAGAAGTGCTCTTCTCTGGTCGGTCACGACGCCCCTGCCTCACTCTTTTTTTCCAGCTGAAAGAGAACCAGCTCGATACGAACTGGGCCGAATCGATCCTCACGTATTCACCTTTCGTCATCAACCAAGAGGCCAATCGTCCCAATAAACCGGAAAAGAGGAAAGATACCTGGACGATTACAATCAATGCAGCAGAGGTCCAAGAAGTATCCCTAGATAGGGTAGCGACAGGAGCTACGCTCCCTTGGAAGATTGCGATGTGGGGAAGCTTCCGAGATGGCAAATTATTGGAAAGGATAGAGCGAAAATTTCCTATATTCAGTGACTTTGCTGAGGAACAAGAATTAGTAGCACACGAAGGTTTCCAACTGAGAGATAAATCAAAACAGTCCCAAGAACCTCTAGCAATGCGGCCAGAACTAGAAGGTAAAAAACGGGCCGATTTCACAAAGCTCAAACAAACCGGTCGGATCTTTACTTTTCCAGAAATCGCTATTGATAATATCCCAAAAGAGAAATGCAACGTTCGGATTCGAGGAGGCTTGGCCGGTCTTATAGTTTCTCAACCACCTCACGTTCTCCTAGATGTAGGAAGGCGTTTTGCCATTTATTCCGATGAGTTTCTCGCTGTTCCCGCTCGTCAGATAGGTATCGCAGCTCAGCCGGGAAAAGAATCTTTGCTCAAGGCGCTCTCTCTTTATCTGAGCTCAGACTTCGTCGTCTATCAGCAATTCTTTACGTCAAGCCAGTGGGGAATCGACACGGATATTGCAACCCTAGACTCCCTGAAGTCTTTGCCTGTTCCTTTGGAGAGGCTCTCTGTAAAGGAAATCCGAGAGTGGGCAGCTTTGAGGGACACCCTGGCAAAAATATCGCCAACTTCCTCAGAGTCTGAGCTGGGAGAGCGGGTGGCTTCGAACACGGAACAGGCCCTCGCAGACAAAATACTAGAGCTGAATGAAAGGGTTTTCAAACTCCTTGGGCTGCGAGAAGATGAGAGAATTCTTGTTCAAGATTTTGTTACGACAAATATGCAATGCGTCCAAGGAAAAGTAGCAAAAGCAGCTCTCAACCCACCCTCGAAATCCGTGATGAGGTCATACTTGCAGCGCTTAAGGAAAGAGCTAGATATGTTCATTGATGGGCAGACAGATGTCCACCACGGAATTACTGCGTTTCATGACGCGCGCTCTGCGATGCTCGCTGTCAGGCTAGCCCCAGTCGGCACGACGCAACATATCGTCATTAAATCCGCAGATGCAGAGACGGCGAACGAATTAGCCCGCGTCCGCAAAGGGCTACGCCAACGCTACAGCCAATGGGTATATTTCAATAGAAATCTTCGTATCTACGACGATGATATAACATACTGTTTCAAACCAATGAACGCTCTTCATTGGACAGAACGACAGGCCATTCTTGATGCTGGTGAAGTCATAGCTGAGACGCTGATGGCAGAAGAAAACTCTTAAAAATGATGGCTGGAAGAGAACGTCAGGATATTTACCGGAGAAGTCTCAGAAAGCATGCTCACGATCTCATCGCGTTAGGCTACCAAGAGCTTCGCGCTGAAGATTTTTCAAGGAACGAAGAACCAGAAATCACAAGAAGACTCGTTCGGGTGATGAGAGAAATTACGGAGCGAGACTCTTCTCCTCCCTGGATGGCGCAGTACTCGATACAACCCGAATCTACTTTAGATGTTCCAGGGAAACGTGCAAAAGAGCTTCCCCGCGTTGATATAGAAGTAGAACGAGTAGTTCATGGTATCCGTCCTCGTTTTCGTTTCGAGGCCAAAAGGCTGAGCAAAAATCATAAAGTAGGATTATATCTTGGGACGGATGGTTTAGGGTGTTTTACATCAGGCAAGTATCCACTGACACATCCTGAAGCCGGGATGCTGGGGTATGTTCAAAACCAAGATGAGGAGACTTGGGCAGAAAAGATTAAGGAGGCCCTCAGAAAATCTCCCGCCAGGTATTCTGTAACTGATGACGGTCAGTGGAGACAGCATTCCATTACATCCCGATTCAAGTATACGTATTGCAGCAAACATAGCTGTTCAGGTCGAGAAGAAGATATCACTGTTTTCCATACCCTGCTTCGATTCTGCGCATGACCGATCGCTGGTCAACAAAGCTCTGCCCCAGACCGAGCGTCACGCGTTCTCCCCCGAGCGTCAACTCACAGTCCCACCCGAGCACTTCGTATAGGTCTGTCGCAGTGACGATATTAGGAAGCGTCGGAGGCGTGGAGCGTAATGGTATTGGCGCGATCACTTCCTTCACCCCCAAGAAAGGGACGCTCAAGCAGTATCTTGGGCTCGACAGTGCCAGAAGAGGCACGGCCGATGTCATGTGGCCCAGTGGAGTACGTGATCGGCTCTACGACGATGACGTCCTCGCGTTAATCAAATCCTGTAGAACGCCGCCGCATTGGTCCCCAGGATTTTGTCCAGCGAGGCGGCCGGCAGGTCTGACAGCAGGCCGCGCATGGTCTGGACAGGCTGGGTAAAGCCCTCGGCGTGCGGATAGTCCGAGCCGACAAAGAATTTCTCGTCGCCCACAAACTGGACAATGTACGGCAACAGCTTTTCGCTCGGGTCGGCGTTGATCCAGATATTGCGGGCAAAATACTCCCGGATTGGCCGCTTCATCTGCGAGGTGTGGCGCATGTACTGATAACGGTAGTCAAAGCGCTCGATCCACTCGCCGACCCAGCTGCCCATCGACTCAACGGTCGCCACCCGCAGCTCGGGGAAGCGCTCAAACACCCCGTCATACACCATCGTGCTGAGCGACATGCGCGGGTCCTGGATCACGTTCATCGAGATGAACATGAAGCCGGGATTGCGGTGTTTATACCAGGCGCTACCCAGGTATTCCTTGTTGCCGGCGGGATGGATAGTGACCGCGATACTTGCGTCCTGGGCGGCCGCCCAAATCGGATCATAGTCCGCGTGACCAAAGCTTTTGCCCGCCACCGGCGCCGAGCCAAGCATGATCGAATGGGCGCCCAGCTTGGCCACCCGCTGAATCTCGTCAACGGCCAGTTCGGGATCGCGGAGCGAGATATGGGCCGACGGAAAGAGACGGTCCAGACGGCCCGCGCACACCTCAAACGCCCAGGTGTTGTACGCCCGGCACAGGGCTGCGGCCAGCCCGGGGTCTTGCACCTCGCCCTCCCACAACAGCCCCAGGGTCGGAAACAGGACTTGGTAGTCGATGCCCTCGGCGTCGAGAAACCGCACCCGTTTGTCCATGTCCTGCCAGTCGCCGCCACTCATCAGCGAGCGGTCAAACTCGTCGAGCGCGCTGCCCTCTTCCTTCTGCCCATAGCCGACGATGATGCTGAGCATTTCGTCGATATCCCGGCTGCCGAGCCGCATGGGTCGGCCATCGACCAGCATGCGCTGTTTGCCGCTGGCCGGGTCGCGCTCCACGCGCATGGCCCGCTCCCGGAAGGCGGGGTCAATATAGCGCGGGTAGACATCGAGCGGTTCAATAAAGTGACTATCGCCGTCAACAACCTTCATCTCGTCTCCTTCTTGGGCTGGCAGGCTCGCAGGCTGTCGGTGTGGCGGAGGGGGACCGGTCAGCGGTGCCCCGTGCGCGGGCGGGAGTGCACAGGGCAAAGCCAGATGCCTCGCGTCAGCTGACCTCATGCAAACGACCGGTCTCCACGTCGTAGACAAAACCGCGTATGTGGTCCTTCACCGGAACAAAGGGGCTGGCCATGATCCGACGCATGGACTGACGCACGTCCTCCTCAAGGTCCGGGAAGGCTTCAAGCGCAAAGGCGGGCCGTAGGCCGGTGTCGGCTTCAATCTCGGCTTTCAGATCGTCGTCGCGGAAGCTCAGCATCCCGCAGCCGGTGTGATGAATGAGCATGATCTCTCTGGTTCCCAGCAAACGCTGCGAAATGATCAGAGAGCGCAGCACATCATCGGTCACGACCCCACCCGCGTTGCGTATGACGTGGGCATCGCCCTCCTCGAGACCCAACAGGCGGCCGGTTTCGATACGGGCGTCCATGCAGGTGACGATCACGGTCTGCTTGCCGGGCCGGACGGGCGCCTCGCCTTTCTGAAACTGCTCGGCATAGCGGGCGTTATTCGCCAGGAACACATCGGCCGATGACATGCGACAACTCCTCAAGAACTGACCACCCCTGCCGGGGATATGCGTCTGGTCTATAGAGCGGCACCCGGGAAAGCAAGAGGCATCTCAGGCACGCGCCGATTCGGCCTTGCGTGATCGGACAAGGCGTGGGCGACGCCCTGCTGGTCCCAAACAGCCTGGCCCTGCCCAGGGCCGCCTTCTCTGACCGGCAGCGCGGTCGGGCGGTCGGCGCCTGGTCGAGCGGGATTGCGATCTCGTCGGCCCTGGG
>WTHE01000450.1 GCA_011523315.1 Candidatus Binatota bacterium | reverse complement strand
TCCTGCATACAGGAGGGTGCCGTCCGGCGTGCCCACCTCAAGCGGAGACGCCATGATCGCCCCGTCCAAATACGCGACGCCATGCTGCGCCGCCCAGGCCGCGCCGGTCCGGGCTTCCTGGGGCGTGCCGGTCGTGAGTTGGACCAACGTCTTCCCTTTGAGTCGGTCGGCTATCTCGGCCGTATGCAGCAAGGCAGCACTCGCGTGGTAGTCGCTGACACACACAACCGTCACGTCGCTTGCGGCGACGGCTTCGGCCACCGACGCGGCCGCTTCGGCCCCGGCCTCGGCCAGGGGTTGCGCCTTGCTGGCCGTGCGGTTCCACACCGTGACCGTATGCTGCTTTGCGAGAAACGCCCGCGCCAGGGCACTGCCCATATAGCCCAGGCCAAGCACTGAGACCGAGAACCGCTGTTCCCCTGCATCGTGGTCGCTCATTCTGTTCTCCTCCTCCTTCTTCGTGCGCCAGGCACATCACGCATTGTGTTATCTCTTGCCACGCGGGTGGTGCCGCATAGCTCCGTCGGGGTACGCTCAACGCTCATGACGCCAGGGGCAATACGCTCCTGCTCCGCGTCTGCCTCAGATGAAGTCGCGAATCACGGTCCGATGCAGTTCTTCCAGGTTCTTGGCGAACTCCGGACCGCCCGCCATGACGAAGACCGCGCTCGTCGTGCCTGCCTCGATAAGAGCCGCAAGCTTCTCCCGACAGCGCTGCGGACTGCCCGCCAGCGCCATCCCCTCGACCATGGCGTCGCTCACGAAGTCCGGGCGGAGTTCGCCGCGGGCGTAGCTGCGCCGGATCACGTCGGCGTCCGCTGGCGTCAGGCCGTAATCGGTGAACATCGGCTGCTGGGGCTGATTCGCCAACCAGGCGAGGAGCGTCGCCAGCATCGGCTTGACCGCCTCACGCGCTGCCCGGTCATCCTCGGCCACGGCCATGAGCAGATTGACGCTGTAGTCGAAGCCGCTGAGGCTGCGGCCCGCCCGCGCGGCTCCTGTGCGAATGTGCTCGACGCTCCGACGAGCGGCCGCTGGCTCAACAAAGCCGAAGGGCAGCCAACCGTCCGCTATTGCGCCGGTGAGTTCCAGCGCCTTGGGTGCCATCGTGCCCAGATAAATCGGCACGGCCGTGCGCTCGGGCTCCAGATTCAGGCGCATGCCGGCACTCGCCCGAAACACTCGACCCTGATAGGCGACCTCCTCACCGGAGAGTAGCCGGCGGATGATGGCCACCGCGTCCTTAAGGGCCGACAGGGACTTGGCATAGTCAATACCCATCTGCTCCTCAATCCACAGCCGCAGACTTGCGCCCAGGCCGAGGATGGCCCGCCCCCCGGAGAGCTGGTCCAGCGCGGCCAGCTCCATGGCGATGAGGACGGGGTGACGGGTGTAGGGATTGATGACAGCGGTGCCGATTTTAATCCGGCTGGTCGCTGTTGCGATAGCGGCGCCCGAGCTGAAGGCGCCCGGAAAGACACAGTCCTCCGGCACCCAGAAGCTGTCGAACCCCAGGCGTTCTGCGGCCTGCGCCTGGGCGACGTAGTCTCGCGCATTCACGTTCTCGACACTCACACCAATCTCTTTCAGTTTCGGCATACTCGAAGGTCCTCCTGTGATGGTTGTCCGCTCAGATGGCCCTGTTTCAGGAGGCAAAGACAGACGCGTAGTCCTTCGTGTCTGCGAAAGCGGCCGCTGCCGCACCGAACGCCTTTGCGAACGCCTCAATCGGCCAGCCGCCGCAGCTGACGCGCGCGACGCCCGCTTCGGCGAGGGCGGCAACTGGCGCTGCCGTGGGCATCACCAGGATGTTGAGCGGCAGCGCTATGCGCGCGGCCAGGTCTGCGATGAGGTCCATATCGAAGAGGAAAGGGACGAATATGCCGCTCGCGCTCGCCGACGCGTAGACAGCGGCCCGGTTCAGCGTCTCGTCGAAGCAGGTTTGCGCATCGCCGATCTTGAGCAGAAACGGATCGACCCGGGCGTTGATGAAGAACGGAACGCCCGCCCGCTCCGCCGCCTCGCGAACGGCCTCGATCTTCTTCGCGTGGGCGTCTGGCGCGACGAGCGCGCGCTTGCCCTGCGACAGACCGTCTTCGAGGTTGATGCCGACGATGCCGTTGTTGATCAGCGTTTCGACCGTTCTTGCGACATCGAGGGGATCGTCCGAGTAGCCCGCCTCCAGATCGACCGAGACCGGACAGTCAACCGCGCCGGCGATCCGCGCCGTAAGCGGCACGACGAGATCGAGCGGTATCTGTTCGCCATCCTCGAATCCCTGGGCCATGGCGACCGCGCCGCTGCTCATGGCGACGGCTGGAAACGCCCGCGCGGTGAGCTTCGCGGTGGCGACATCCCAACAGTTGAAAAGGATGAGGGGATCGCCCGCTGTGTGAAGCGAGGCAAAGGTTTCGGCTTTTTGCCGAACGGGATCTGCGTCCATCATGACCTCCGCTTTCATTTTTCCTCGACCTGTCGGTGAGATTTTCCTGTTGCAGCGCTTCACCGAGCTCAGATGAAGTCGCGAATCACGGTCCGATGCAGCGCTTCCAGGTCCTTGGCGAACTCCGGACCGCCGGCCATGAAGAAGACGGCGCTCGTCATGCCCGCCTCGATACGAGTGGCGAGCTTCTCCCGACAGCGCTGTGGGCTGCCCGCCAGCACCAGCTCATCGACCATGGCGTCAGTCACGAAGTCCGGGCGGAGTTCGCCGCGGGCGTAGCTGCGCCGAATCACGTCGGCGTCCGCCGGGGTCAGGCCGTAATCGGTGAACATCGGCTGCTGG
>WTHE01000775.1 GCA_011523315.1 Candidatus Binatota bacterium | reverse complement strand
CAGGGCAAACGCGCCCTGGGGATGACCCGGCGCCCGAAAGGCGCAGGCCGGGCCGGTGTTCATCAGCACGTCATAATCCGCAGCCGCCACATTGGCGCAGTCGTACACGCTGAAAAACGGCCCGGCCGCACCCGCGCCAAAGCCTGCGCCGGCCGAGCCGTGGTTGACCAGTTCGACTGCGGCCAGGGTGCCGTCCCGCATGCCGGCCACCCGGACCCGCATCCGGTTCTGGGGGCGGTTGCCGCCAACGAGGTGTTCGTCCTGGCGGGACAGGACGATCTTGACCGGCCGGCCGGCCTGTCTGGCCAGCTGGGCGGCCATGACCGAGTACGGCAGAGCCGAGGCTTTGGTGCCGAAATGCCCGCCGATGAAATCGTTGCGAACCCGCACCTGGGCGTACGACAGCCCAAAATAGTCGGCCAGTTCGGCTCGGGCGCGGGTAACCGACTTGGCCCCGCAGTGGACGACGAGACGATCGGCAGCCTCCCAATAGGCCACTGCGGCGTGGGTCTCCAGACAGCTGTGGGTCTGAACCGGGGTGCGAAACTCCTGCTCAACAACGGCGTCCGAGATCTGGACCGCGTGGGGCACGTCGCCGCGGTTTTTGCCGAACAGCGAGCCGGCGGCCGGGCCGACGACGTTGCCCTGCTGGACCGGTCCCTGGGCGGCCCAGGCCAGGCCGACCGGCCGCACCCCGGCCCGAGCCTTGACCTGTTCGCCCCCAGCCGGCCCGCCTGGCATCACCAGCGGGGCGTCGGCCCGCATGGCCTGGTCCAGGCTGACCACAAACGGGCCGGGCTTGAACCGAATCCGCACCGCCCGCGCCGCGTCATAGGCCTGGTCCTGGCTGTCTGCGGCCAGGGCGGCGATCTCGTGCCCCTGGTAGCGCACCCGGTTACGCTCCAGCACGTAGACCGCGCGCACCCCGGGCATGTTTTCGGCGGCTGAGGTATCCACCGCCTCGACCTCGGCTGCGGCATACGGCGAGCGGATAATCACCCCGTACAGCATGCCGGGCAGGCGAAGATCACGGGTATAGCTGGCCCGGCCGGTGACTTTCTGCCGGGCGTCAATCCGGGGCACGGGCTGGCCCACGACCCGCAGTGGGGTGTCGGCATCCCAGGGCGGGGGTTCGTCCTCGGGGATGGAGCGGGTCACCGTGGTGAAATGACCCTGGTAGCCGATTTTCAGCGCAACGCTGCGGGCCATGGTCTATCCCTCGTCGGGCTGTCCCGAGGCGGCCAGGACTGCGGCAAAGACGTGCGGATAGGTGCCGCAGCGGCAGATATTGCCGCTGATCGCGGTTTTGATCTCGGACCGGCTGGGGGTGGGATTGTGGGCCAGCAACGCCTTGCAGCTCATCAGCATCCCCGGCGTACAATAGCCGCACTGGAGGGCGTCATGGGCGATAAAGGCGTCTTGCAGAGGGTCAAGTTGGTCGCCCTGGGCCAGGCCCTCAACGGTCTGAATGTGTTTGCCCTGGGCGGCAACGGCCAGCACCATGCACGACACGACCGCCTCGTTGTCGAGCAGCACCGTACAGCCGCCGCACGCGCCCCGGTCGCAGATCACTTTTGTTCCGCTCAGCCCCAGCTGATCCCGCAGCGCGTCGGCCAAGGTCACCCGCGGCTCACACCGCACCACATACGGCTGACCATTGACGTGGAAGCGGACCGGAACCGGGTCGGGACCCAGGCTGGCCGCCTCGTCGGGCCGGGTCTGCTCGGCCTCAAGGGCGGGCAGGCCGATCTGGCTCGCGGCCAAGCCTGCGGCGCCGGCGCCCTTCAGAAACGAGCGGCGGCTGACACCCGAGCGGGGCGCGGACGGCGCTATCGAATCTTTGTCTGCCTTACCCATGGTGCCCACCTTAGGCTAATCGGCAGGAGCACGGACAGTCGCGGGCGTGCCAAGGTGGGCTGCGGTGGGGCTATCGACCTTGAACGAGATCCTCCCGCCGCTCCAAATCTGCACATCCTCAACTGCAACGGGCTGCGAGCCATCCGGCAGGCAGATATGCAAGCCCAATGCCCGAATAGCCTCATCAAGTTCATCAACGATACTCAGAGCTTGCAGGTTCACGGCCTCCTCGAAGTCCCGAAAAAGGGGCTGCACCGCAGAGAAAGCCGACCGGGGAGTAAAGTAACCGAAACAGCAACCTTCCTCGCTTCGCTCAATCGCAACCTGCCCGAGTGACCGTTTCTCGGCAGTCACAAGGTCAACAGTCTGTTTCGTCTGGAGTTGCATCATCAGTCCCCCTCGGTGTCTCGAAAGACTCGGGCGAGACGTTCCAAATTCTCATCCGCAAAACCCTCGGGGCCACGCGGATGAATCAAGCGAGCATGGTTGGGGAAACGAACCGTGGGATCGGGAATAATCTCAAATCCCGCCGTTCGGACTGCCCTGGCTGTCGTCGTTCCGACTAGACGTGCGGTTTCCCGCCATTTCCGCGAATGTAGAAAAGCCTGCCGCATGTGATTCGTCGCTTCTTCGGGCGTTCCTCCCAACAGTACGGAAATCCCCGGGGGTGTCAACTTCCGATCAAGCACGGATAGACGCAGATTCGGCACCCTGCCACCCCCGAGACGATGCACCCGAGTTTCGGGAGCAATCTCCTCAGGTCTTCCAAGCGCCACCTTCTGTTCTCACACAAGACTTGCGGACACGCGTGGCAGTACGCATCACTCGCTGCCCAGGTCTTTGAGCTTGCCCCGCTCCACCTTGCCCATGGCGTTGCGGGGAATCTCATCCAGAAAACGATAGCGTCGCGGCCGCTTGTAGGGCGCCAAGTCTTGCT
>WTHE01000064.1 GCA_011523315.1 Candidatus Binatota bacterium | reverse complement strand
CAAGGTGGCTCGACCCCGGTGGTCGGCAAGCGTCTCCCCCCCGCAGGCGGTCGATGGGCAGGCCCGAGCGTGTGCCCTGTTGTGAGCCCTGGACCGTCGGGTGTGCGCCCCTGACGGTTTTGTGAGCCAGGTCGAAAAAAATCTGAACGGCGCCTCAATGGCCCAGCTACACGCCCTGTGTCACGCCGGCCTGGCCATCGGCCGACCGACCCTGACCTATATCGCGGCCGGCCGTGGGCTGGGCCACCCAGAACCCGACCTGCACCGTTTCCTGCTGGCCCGCGGCAAAAGCCTGGCCGGCTCGCCCAGCCCACCCCACCAGACCCGCGCCCGCAACTGCCTGCGGGCGGCCCGCGAGCTGGCCGAGCGAGCGCGGGACACGCAGGCCGCCGGCCACGCCTCGGCAGCCCTGGACGCCCTCCCGGCCTGGACAGAACCCCTACCGCCGGGAGCCTCGCCCAACCGTTCACCCAGTCAGGCGCAAATCGAGTTGACCCTTGAGATCGAGCGGCACCATCCCAGGCCGCCCTGTCTGGCCGGCCAGGCGTTTGTCCACACGACTGCCGTGGCTCAACCTGCCTTGCCATAGACTCTTGGAACTCCGCCATGCTCAGCCCTTTTGCCATCCTCGATATTGAAGACGACGCCGACGATGCGACCGTTCGTGCGGCCTATATCCGAGCCCTCAGGCGCTGCCCGCCGGACCGCGATCCGGAGGGCTTCGGCCGGATTCGAGAGGCGTATGAAGCGATTCGGGACGCCGAAAAACGGCTCGCCTATCGTGTGCTCGGCCCTCCTCCGCTGGGCCGGGTCGAGGACGTATTCGACCTGATACCCGGCGAGCGGCGGCATGTCGGTCCGGCGGCGTGGCTGAACGTCCTGCGGGAGCCACAGCGGTGAGCAGGCTCAGCCCAGAGCGGCGACAGCGTCTGTTAGCGACCGTGCAAACCTGGCTCGACGATCTCGACCAGCCAGAGCCGGCCCCATCCGGTCTTGCCCCGGACGTGCTGTCGTCGCCTGAGCCGGTCCCCGACCTGTTTTCCCTGCTCAGCCAGCTGAGCGCCCTGACCCGTGAGACTCGACTCCAGGGCCGGGCTACCAGCCGTCTGCACACCGAACTCGGCCAGGCTCTGGACCGGCTGACCGAGCAGGCAGCCCAGAGCCAGCCGGCCGCAGCTGACCATACCCGCCAACTGGGCCAGGCGCGGCGCGAGGCGCGCACCGAGCTGGTGTCCGAGCTGCTCGAAGTTCGCGACCACCTGGGCCGCAATCTGAACGAAGCCGAACGGCGGCTGGCCAGCCTGAGCGGACTGCGCGCCCGGCTCGGCCAGCGTCCGGTGCTCGAAGCCCTGGTCGAAGGCGCACGGCTGGCCCGGGAACGCCTCGACGATCTGCTGCGACGGCTAGGTGTGTACGAGATCGGGTGTCTCAACACGCCGTTCGATCCCAGTCTGATGCGGGCCACTGCGGTCAGCCGCACTACCGGCGCAGCCCCCGGCACGGTCGTTGCGGTCATCCGTCCCGGCTATACCTGCAACGGCCAAGTGTTGCGCTTTGCCGAAGTCGAGGTCGTAGCGAATGATGAACGATGAATGATGAATGATGAACGGCGAACTGCGCGCATCGAACAAGAACCATGACCCACGACATTATCCTCGGTATCGACCTGGGTACGACCAACTCTGAGGTCGCGGCCATCGTTGGCGACGAGGTCCAGGTTCTGGCCGTCGATGGCGAGCAGATCGTTCCCTCGGTCGTCGGCCTCGCCCCGGACGACCGCGTCCTGGTCGGCACCCCGGCCCGGAATCAATACCCCCTGTACCCGGACCGCACGGTGAAGTCGGTCAAACGCCTGATGGGTTCGGCCGAACGGATTGTGCTGGGCCGGCACAGTTACTCCCCGCCGGAAATCTCAGCCCTGCTCCTGGACAGCCTGAAGACCCGCGCCGAGACCGTACTGGGCCGGCCCGTATCGCGGGCGGTGATCACCGTGCCGGCCTATTTCTCCGACGCTCAGCGCCAGGCCACCCGTGACGCCGGTCGCATCGCCGGTCTGGAGGTCGTCCGCATCCTGAACGAACCGACCGCCGCCGCCCTGGCCTATGGCGCCGACCGGCGGGGAGACCGCACGATCCTGATCTATGACCTGGGCGGCGGGACGTTTGATGTGTCCCTGGTCCAGGTCCAGGACGAAATCACCGAGGTCATTGCCAGCCACGGCAACAACCACCTGGGCGGCGATGATTTTGACCGGCGCCTGCTGGACTGGGTGCACGACCGGTTCATCGAGTCCGGCGGCCCGGACCTGCGCAGCGATCCCAGAGCCATGAGCCGTCTGCTGTATGCGGCCGAAGAGGCCAAAAAGCGCCTGAGCTTTGAGCCCTACGCCCATATTCGAGAGGCGCATCTGGCCGAACGCAACGGGGTCCCGGTCCACCTCGATGTGGAAATATCCCGAGCCGACTACGCAGGGCTGATCCGGCATATGCTGGACACCACCCTGGACAGCGTCTACCAGGCGCTGAGCGATGCGGGCAAGCGGCCGGATCAGATTGATGAGATCCTGCTGGTCGGCGGCGCGAGCCGCACCCCGCTGGTCGCCCAGCTGCTCGAAGACAGAACCGGCCTCGTCCCCCACCAGGACCTCCAGCCCGAGCTGTGTGTCGCCTTTGGGGCCGGGGTATTAGCTGCCCGCCAGGCCGGTCACAATATCGACCGGGTGCTGGTCGATATCTCGCCCTACTCTTTCGGCCCCTCGCACCTCGGTGTGCTGAACGGCAGGCCACATGAACACTGCTAC
>WTHE01000045.1 GCA_011523315.1 Candidatus Binatota bacterium | reverse complement strand
CAACCCAACGATTCGCCCCGATGACCAAAGACTTTCCGACCTTTGACTGTGACGCGCATGTCACCGAGCCGCCCTGGATCTGGGAGCGGGCCAAGGACTGGCTGAGCACGGACGAGCTCGAAGCCCTCAAGACCACCATGTGGTACGACGCCGAGACCAAGCAGCTGATCGTCAACGGCGTCCCTGGAGCGGGCATCGGCTCGCAGCGGATCGGCGGGGCGCGGGGTAGGCTCAACGCCATCTCCCTGGCCGGCCCGGGGCTCAAGCACGACATCCAGCGCGCCCTGTACGTCCGCAACCTGAACCGCAAGACCGCCCTGAGCGCGGAGCAGGCCGACTATCTGGACCACAAGGGGTCGTACCGCCCCAGGGAGCGGCTGCGCGATATGGATGTCCAGGGCATCGATCAGGTCATGATTATCCCGACCGATATCGACACCTACCCCTGGCTGCAAAACGCCCTGGGCGCCAAGGCCATGTGTAAGGCCTATAACGAATGGGCCTACGAGTACTGTCAGGAGGACCCCCAACGTCTGTTCTTTGCCGCCCTGCTGCCCATGCAAGACCCCAAGTTTGCCGCCCAGGAGGTTCGCCGGGTGGCGGCCAAGGGCTGCCGGGTGGGTCTGGTCCGGCCGGTGGACGCCATGGGCAACTACCCGTTGCAGCCCAAGTACGAGCCGGTGTGGCGGGCGATGGAGGAGACCGGGGTGGTGTACGGCATGCACCCCTTTCCGGCCTTTGGTTCGCTCAAGCCCTCCGGCTATGCCGAACAGTACTCGGGCGCCGAGCTGATCGCCCGGACCATTATTTCCTCGGGTTTGCCCCACTCGTTTCTGACCAATGTCCAGAACTTCCAGGCCGAGGCCGCGCTGTGGGTGACCATGGTGCTGATGTCAGGTTTCTTTGACCGCCGTCCCCGGCTGCGGGCGGCCGTGTTTGAGGCATCTTCGACCTGGCTCAGCTTTCTGCTCGACCGCTGCGACAAGTTCTACAAGCTGTACCGCAACGAGCGGGAGCTGCCGCCGCTCAAGCGGCTGCCGAGCGAGACCTTTTTCGAGCACTGCGTGACGGGTTTTGAGGGTGATGAGGCGCCGCCCTCACGGCTGCCCGAATTCTACCGGGACATTCTGGCCTGGTCCTCGGACGTGTACCACCACGACGGGGACGACGCCTGGCGGGCGATTGAGACGATGGAGGCGTGTGGCCTGCCGACCTCCGAGCAGGCCCGGTTTCTGGGCGCCAACGCCCGCAAGCTGTACCACATCGAGACACCCCGCGAGTTCATTCGGGAACGGGTAATGGAGATCGAGCGGCCGGAGTGGTGGCCGACCGAGGCCGAGGTCCAGCACGCCCTGCAACCCGAGGCCGCCCTCATCCGGCCCTATCGTGAACGCGGCCGGCCGGTTAACGGGCAGGCTCGGGCCAACGGCTCTGAGGGAGGCCGTGTATGAGCCGCAAGCGCTTTCCGGTTTTTGATGCCAACTCGCACGTGGTCGAGTCTGCCGACATCTGGCACACCTATTTGGAACCCGAATACCGGGCGCTGGGCAAATTCGCCCTATGGCGCGAGGAGGGCGAGTACGACGCCTATCTCAAGATCAACGGCGAGGTGTTCCGCGATCAGACCAACCCCAACATCCCCCGTCACGCCATCTGGCGGCCGGGCATGAGCTGGGAGCAGATCGGCGAGCTTGACCCCGACACCCGCCACGCCATGACCGAGGGCGCGTCCGACCCTCAGGCCCGGCTGCGCGATATGGACGCCATGGGTGTGGACCAGAGCCTGCTGTACCCGACCTGGTTTGCCGAGGGCTTCCCCCTGGTCAAAGACCCCGACAGCGCTGCGGCCCTGGCTCGGGCCTACAACAACTGGATGGCCGACTTCTGCGCGGCCGCACCCGAACGGCTGTATGCCGCAGCCATGATCCCCCTGCAAAACATGGACTACGCCCGGGCCGAGCTGCGGCGTGTCGCCGACATGAGCTGCTTTCGGGCCGTTTTCCTGCGGCCCATGTTTATCGAGGGGCGCTACTACACCCACCCCTACTACGATCCGTTCTGGGCCGAGCTTGAGCAGCTTGAGCTGAGCCTGGCCGTCCATCCGGGGAGCGGCCTGTGGAATGCGGAGTGGACCTGCCACGCGCCGTTTATCGAAAAGATCAAGCAGCGCCTGAATCAAGTTACCCTGTTCAGGGAGGCCGGCGGCGGCCCATTTGCCGGCGGCGGCAACGGCCCGAATTTCACCTTCGCAGCCCAGCCGGGGCTCGGCCACCCGGTTGCGCCCATCCTGTCTCCGTGGCTCGACAATCACATGTTCGTGGCCGCTACCCTGATCGGTTTTACCGTCATGCAGCGCTATCCCAAGCTCAAGGTGGTGATGGCCGGCGGCCAGGCGTCGTGGATGGAAGAGGTGCTGGAGAAGATGGAGGCTTCGACGCTGACCATTCCGCCGCTGCACTACTATCCGGTTCGGACCGACGTTGAAGCCATGTGGGAGGAGGGTCGGGTGCTGCTGGCCTTCGACGCCGAGGAGCGCCTGATCCAGAAGCTGCCGCATATCTTCGCCCACAAGATCGTGTGGGGCTCACGCTATCCGCAGCAGGACACGACCAGCGCCTGGGACGCGATTGAGACCCTGAGCCAGGCCGCTGTCGATGAGGCGAGTCAGGCTCGCATGCTGGGCGGCAATGCGGCCGAACAGTTCGGCGTTCAGCTCGTGAACACGCTGGGCGCGTAAACAGTTGTAGGTTGGCTCAGCCGGAGGCGTAAGCCGACAGGTGGGGCGTCGGATTACGCTCCGCTAATC
>WTHE01000247.1 GCA_011523315.1 Candidatus Binatota bacterium | reverse complement strand
GACGGGCTGGTTGTTTTTCTGGACGCCTATATCGACCGTGTGCCGAGTGCAGCCCCAACCGGCATGACGACCGAGGACGTGCGGCAGGCCGACTGGATCGTGGTCGGCCACTCGCATTTCGATCATCTGTACGGCGCCGAGCGGATTGCCAAGGCCACCGGTGCGACCATCATCGGCTCCTACGAGTCGGTCCGCATCATGGCCGCCCAGGGGGTGCCGGAAGAGCAGCTGATGCCGGTGGCGGGCGGTGAAAAGGTGCAGCTCGCCCCGCAGGTGAGCGTCGATGTCTACCCCAGCCAGCACTCGTGCGTGTGGTCCAAGACCGCCATGCCCGACTCCGACGCGGTGTGCATAGGGGAGCTGGGCGTGACCTATCAGGAACAGACCGAACGCCTGCAAGGCTTGTGGGCGCAGCTCGGCGCCTTGGGCGGCGAGGTGGTTGAGCACCTCAAGGTCTCGGCCCAGGGCGCACGGGGGGACGGCGGAGCGCTGATCTACGTGTTTGAAACGCCCCACGGCTCGCTGCTGTACCAGGACACGTCCGGCCACTGGAGCGGCATTCTGCGTGACCGGCGGCCCGATGTGGCGATTGTCGCCGCTGCCGGCCGGGGGAATATCGACGGCGAGCCGATTCAGGGCTCGTTGGCCCAGTTCGTAGCCCGCCAGGCCGATATGCTCCGCCCCCGGCGGGTGATCCTGAGCCATCACGACAACTGGCTGCCGGGCTTCTCCAAGGCGATTGACATCGCCCCGATCCGCGAAGAACTGGCCCGCTGGGCACCCCGAGTCGAGCTGCTTGAGATGGGCTATATGGAGGCTTATCCGATTTTCGAGGGCTGAGCGGACGGGGCTATCGGCGCCGTGGCGTGATTCCGCCGCTGGTCAAGCAGGCGGCGCAGTTCTGCCTGTCGCTCGCGTCCGAGGTGAATGCGGCTGAGCAGGAACAGCGGAAGCAGGAAGCTGGCCGACAGCACCGGCCCGACAATAAAGCCCAGATTCCACACCACATCCGCGTCCAGCGTACCCGGTGCGGCGCCTGGATCGAGCCGAATCAGATCGATCAGTATGCCGCCGACGAGCTGTCCCAAGCCGGTCGTGGCTTTGGTGGCAAAGGCGTGGCCGGCGTAGAACACGCCTTCTTTGCGGGTGCCGGTGTGGTACTCGTGCTCGTCAATGATGTCGGCGACGATGGACGGAACCATGATTTGGGTCAGCACCAGGCAGGTGACCTGGACATAGCTCTGGGCCAGGGCCAGCGGAAACAGCCACGGCTCGCCGTTGGCGGGCAGCACATCGATCAGTCGCAGGCTGAACCACCAGCCGCCGTTCAGAATGATGAGGCCGAACGACAGCAGCAGGATCTGGCTTTTTTCCAGCCGCCGGCCGAGCGGTTTGACCAGACCGAAGGCGGTAGCCGTGGCCAGCAGGAAGGGAATGGCAAACAGGGCCAGCTGTTGGGTCGAAAACTCCCAGAAGTAGGTGTTGACGTACAGCAGCAGGCCGACGTACACGCCGCTGCTGCCCAGAGCGAACAGCAGGGCCACGAACAGCCAGCGGAAGTTGGGGTTGCCCAGAGCCTGGTACATGTCGATAAACGGCTGGCGGAGACGAAAAGCCTGGGGCGTGGACGACGGGACGGGCAGATGCGGGATTTCCTTCCAGGTGAAGACGCAGGTGATGGTGCCGACGATCAGGACGAAGACGGCCGACAGGCTGCCGTAGACCGCATAGTTATCGGCAATCAGGCGTCCGTCCGTGCCGTCCTGGGACTGAAACACAAACGCCAGGGACAGGGCCGGCAGGGCAACGCCGGCCAGCCAGGCCAGCGAGGCTTTATAGCCCATGATGACCGAGCGCTCTTCGTAGTCCTGGGACAGCTCGGCGCCCAGGGCGTCGTGCGGAATGGAGAAAAAGGTCAGAAAGGTGCGCAGCAGCACCGAGACCAGGCTCAGCCACACAAAGGTGGCGAACTCGCCCAGGCCCGAGGGTGGGGAGAACAGAAACACAAAGCACACGGCCAGGGGCAGCAGAGCGGCGGCCATGAGCGGATGCCGCCGGCCGTAGCGGGAGCGATAATTATCGGAGAACGAGCCGACGATGGGGTCGCTGAGGGCGTCGCTGCACAGGCCGATCAGCGCCGCCAGGCCGGTCAGGGTGCCCGACACACCCAAGACCTGGGTGTAGTAGAACATCACAAAATTGACGAACGCGGCGTCTTTGGCGGCAAACGCCATCCGTCCCGCGCCATAGGCGAGTTTGGTGCCGATGCTGAGCTGTCTGGAGGCGGGCATATTTTCAGGCGGTCCTTGCGGAGGATTGCCGATGCGTGGACCCCGCCATTAGCGGGAGCCGACCCGAGCTTGTCAATGGGGAGCGGCGTAGGGAAGGCCCCTGCCGGGGTGGACTGGTGACGGGCCTTAGGGGCCGGTCAACTCCGAATCCCGCTCCGCCGACAGATGTGATTGAGCCGCTGCTCAAAATACTTGCGAAAGATGTCGTTTTCGGCATAAGCCGCTGGCTCTGCCCAGATCGCTCCCAACCGTCCGACCAATCCGGCAATCCAGTCTGCGGCCTGGAGGGTTTGATAGCGGTGACTTTCCAGGTGGAAAGGCATCTCGATCAGGTGCCGCCGTCGCTCTGTTTTGCCGTACATACTTTGTGCGGCGCGAGTGATGAGGTGCTCGCGTTGTGTGTGTTCGTCGAGGATCAAGAGGAAGTTGTTTGGCGGCTGACAGTCTGTGGCGCAGAACTCATCAATCCGCTTTATCGCTTCGAGAAACACCCTCGCGTAGAGTCTGTTGGGATAG
>WTHE01000571.1 GCA_011523315.1 Candidatus Binatota bacterium | reverse complement strand
AGATACAGCGGTCCACACGCTGGAGCGGGGTATCAAAATTACTCCGATCAAATTCCGGCAGCACGACCTGCTCAATAGTCGGAAAGTAGGGAATGATGAAGCCGTTGGAGGCGAACAGCACGGCATCGTCCCGCCGCTGCCTGAGGCGCTCGCGGTCAGTGGTCAGCCGCCGGAGGGTATCGGTCCACTCCCGCACGCTCAGGTTGATCTCGTCTATTTCGTTCTGCAGCTGGTCGCGCTGGGCGGTTTTGGCCTGAAAGTCCGCGTCCAGCACCTCGGCTTCGGCCAGCAGGGCATCGAGGTGCTCTTTCGGTTCACGGGTCGGATGGCCAATGATAATGGCGTGGTCATACTCGTACCAGGCCACCTCAATCTCACTCCGAACCAGACGCAGGGCGTTTTCGGCGTCGCTGGCCGTCACTTCGGCGACCGCCAGCTCGGTCTGCAGCTGGGCCAGACGCTGGGCGCCCTCGCCGCCGCTGACCTGCTCCTGGGCTTCGGTCAGTTTTGCCGTCGCCTCCTGATAAGCGGGATCACTGGCCAGCCGTTCCTCCTCAGCCTGGAGGTCTGCACCCAGTTTGTCATACGCAATCCGGGCGAACTCGGCCTGGTATCGCTTCCATGGACGACGCGATACGGAGTCGTCCCACACCGACCAGACCGTTCCCATCAGCAACAAGCCCATGGAGAAGAGGAATAATCCGCTATACGAGCGTTTATCGTCGTCGAGTTCTCTGCGTGCCATACGTCCCAACTCAAGCCCGGCCCCGCTGTTCAAGCAGGTGGCCAAGGTAAAACACTACGACGCCAGCCCCAAGGAGGTATAATTCCTTGCCCATGCTGTTGTCTTCGGTCAGACCGACCATCAGCGCGTAGCCCACAACGGCCAGCGCCAAGGCCTGTAAGAATTTTGCGATCCCCAACACCAACCGCGTCTCAGATATTCAGCCACGGCGTCACCATAATATACTTGATATTGAAGGCGCTCCGCATCACCATCTTGACCACAATCGCCAGCATATTCAGAAACAGGAACGAGGTCAGCCCGAAACGCACCAGCCCCCAGCGTTGCATGAAGTCCCGGCCCTTGAGCCATACCACCCACCAGTACATCAGCACAGTCCCGACCACGAAATACAGGACGACCAGCCCGCCGCCAAAGGCGGCCGACGTCCAGTAATCGCGAAAACCGACCAGATAGGGCAGATCCTGGTTGGTCATGGCCTCAACCTTATGGGCATCCCACGGCTCCCAGGGCCAGAACCAGTTCCAGCCAGGGCCGCGCAGGAAGGTGCCGATGATGACCGTGGACACCCACAGGACCTGAAAGCCGAACAGGAAGGTCAAGATCTCATACTTGCGCTCTTTGAAGGTGTAGTAACCGTTGCCTTTGGTATTGATGTCAATATAGGGAATGACCATCAGACCGACGATGATGAAAGTCGGAGCCACCACGCCGGCGTGCCACGGATCGAAAAACACCAGGATTTCCTGGAGACCTAGAAAATACCAGGGCGCTTTTGAGGGGTTGGGCGTGCGTCCCGGGTTGGCCGGCTCTTCCAGCGGGGCGTCGACCAGCAGCGACCAGAAGAGCAGAAAGATCATGGTGAAGATCATGCACAGAAATTCGCTGCGTACCAGGAACGGCCAGGTGTGGACTTTGTCATCGCTGGGCTTGCCCGCTTTTTTGAGCGAGACCTCGACCCGCGGGGTTGGGGCGCTTATGTCGGCCATACGTCTCTCCTAGGAGTCCTTGTCGGCCCGGGGCTTGGCAATCACGTACAGCCCCCACAACACCAGAGCCATGAGGATCGGCACAACGAGTACATGCATGACATCCCCCCTCTTCAGTTGTGGCTACAGCGGAGGACCGGAGAAACCGTCCCGACGAATCCGCCAGAAGTGGACCGCCAAAAACAGGCTGGTCACCAGCGGGATAAAAATACAGTGCAGAATGTAAAAGCGCAGCAGGGTATGCGCCCCGATTTCTCCGCCGCCAAACAGAAAGGCCCGCGCGTCGTAGACGGGGTTGACCCCCAACAGCTCATGGCCCGGCCCCTCATGGCCCAGCAACGGGGTTGCGCCGCCCATGTTCGAGCCGACCGAGACGGCCCAGATCGACAGCTGATCCCACGGCAGCAGGTAGCCGGTGAAGGACAGCAGGAGGGTCAGCACCAACAGGATAACTCCCACCACCCAGTTGAACTCACGCGGCGGTTTGTAGGAACCGGTCATAAACACCCGGAACATGTGGAGCCAGACGGCAATGACCATGCCGTGCGCGGCCCAGCGGTGCATGTTGCGCATCAGCATGCCAAACGGCATGTCAAACTCCAGGTATTTGATATCCGCGTAGGCGTACTCGGCCACCGGCCGGTAGTAGAACATGAGATAGACGCCGGTGATGGTCGTCACCAGAAACATGAGGAAGGTAATCCCCCCCATACACCAGGTAAAGCGCAGGCGGGTCGAGTGTTTGCGGACTTTGGACGGATGCAGGTGGAGCCATACATTGCCCGACACCATCAGAATCCGGTTGCGCGGCGTGTCTTCGTAGCCGTGGCGGAAAATGGACTGCCAGGCCTGCGATTCCATCACCTGACGTTTGAGTTCGTCCCACTGACTCATCGTGTCCCCTATCGTGCTTAGACTCTGAGAATACTGTCCGGATGTTGCTTGTTGGGATCAGCCCCGGGCTGCATGAAGAACACCTTGCTCATATCCACTTCGAGCCGCCCTTCCTCATCCAGCGACAGCTGGAAGCGGTCCATCGGCCGCGGCGCCGGCCCCTCAAAATTATAGCCGGTCTTGTAA
>WTHE01000726.1 GCA_011523315.1 Candidatus Binatota bacterium | reverse complement strand
AGAACGGCGCTGCCCGACTTCAAGCGTGGCGATACGATTCGCGTCCACGCCAGAATCGTCGAGGGCGATAAAGAACGGATTCAGGTCTTTGAGGGCGTGGTCATCAGCCAGGCCAACAGCGGCAACCGGGCGACGTTTACCGTTCGGAAAATTTCCTATGGCGTCGGGGTTGAGCGCGTCTTCCCCCGCCACTCGCCACGGATTGACAAGATCGAGGTCACGGTGCGCGGCAAGGTCCGGCGGGCCAAGCTGTACTACCTGCGCGGGCTGCGGGGCAAGGCCGCCCGGCTGAAGGGTGAGCGCGTACGTCCCGTGTCTGAGGGGAAAAAGGCCAGAGCCGCAGCCCAGGCCGCGCAGGCCGCGCCTCCCCGCCCCGAGGCGGCTCAGCCCGCAGAATAGTCCCCCCGCGAACCACGGCCGGCCCGTCGGCGTTCCCACCACACCAGGCCGGCCACCACCCCGACCAGCGCAATCGGGCTGGCATAGCCGTAGGCGGGCGAGGCGTAGCTCAACAGCTCGTCAAAGCGACCGATCAGCAGCGACATGCGGGCCATGACCGTATAGCCGAAGGCCGCGCCAAAGGAGACCATCAGGAAATACATACCGGTGCGCGCCACATACCGTGTGCCCGGCCCATGCTCGACCGAGAAGAAAAAATAAAACAGCACGCTCACCACCCCGACCAGGATCAGGCCGGCGTTCAACTCGGCCAGACCAAACGACCAGCCGCCGGGTCCGACCGACACCAGCGGTGTGAGGGTGCCCTGGACCTGTTGCAGGACAAACGAGGACAGAAATCTGGGGATGGCCACCCCCGAACTGATACCTAGGATGAAGGCAAACGCAATCCGGCTCAGCCAGGCCCAGGCCGGCACCAGACGCGCCAGCATGAACAGACCCAGCCCGGCGGCGATCAGTAACAACCAGTCGGCCTGCTCGACCAGCGGCACGTACAGCTTTTTGAGCATCACCTCGTGATAGGTGATGGTCAGCACATAGCCGACCGAGACGCCGACAAAAATATGCTCGGCCAGCTTGAACAGCGGGTTGTCCTTGTACAGAAAACTGTAGATGAAGAGACTCAGCAGGCTGGCCGCCCAGGCGCCGAGCAGGATTTCGCTACTGACCGACTGGGGATTCATGGCCCGCGTCTCCCCGACCTGCGTCCGGCGCGGCCGCTCAGAAAATACAGGCCGTTGCACACCACGATCAGCCCGATAATCAGAAAGTGGGTCGCCGACTGGGCGTCCATGCCGGCGCGCGCCTTGCCCGGCATGTTGAGCAGGGTTTCATACTCGGCCGCGCCCCGCAGACCGCCCAGCAAGCCCTGGATCTGGCCGGTATTGAGCAGCGGATAGAACTTGGGCACGCTGACCGCTACACTCCCGCCGCCCAACTCAAAGCCGTATTTCTCCTTGCCGTACACGTACCAGGTATCGAGGCCGGGAAAACCGGCGCTCAGGCTGAAGACATACGCGACATCTTGCAGGCTGCGAATCTCGCCGAGGACCGGAATCGTGGGTGTCGGCGTGCCATAATAATCGGTCGGAAAAGCCGCATACAGATCCTGACCCATGCTCAGGATGGCGTTGGCCTCGCCCGGTGCATAGCCCAGAAACACATAGTCCTGGCCGTACACCTTGCCAAACTCCCGGCCAATACGAGTCAACTCCGACTCGGCCATGCTCGTTCCGGTCGGCCACAGGGTGAGACCGATGAGGCGTAGCTTGCGGCGAAAGGCATGGCGCAGGATGGCGACCGTCATCGGCTGTAACTCCGGTTTGGAGGCCGGGTCATAGTCGAGCGAGACCACGACCCTGGCGCCCTCGGGCAGACGCTCAATATAGTCATACACCCGTTGCGCCTCGGCCGAGACCCGGACCGGCAGACTGATCGGGTAGAGCAGCGGAATGAGGATGACCAGACCGATGAGGATGAAGATGAAGCGGCGGTCGAGGCTGAGGATGCGGTCGGCAAAGTCTCGCATTACTCGTCCTCTCCGCCCAGATAGGCCCGCTCAATGCCGAAAATAATCTTGATCGAGGTCGCAATGCCGCCCAGGCTGACGCCGATCAGGATGGCCCGTTGGGCGGCGGTGTTGGGCACCTGCATGATCCAGTCCGAGAGCTGGCCCAGGCCGGCCAGCAGATATTCGCCGAGCGGGACCCGGCCGGCCATGACGATGATGGCGGCCAGCAGCAGGACGCTCGCCTCGGGGCTGCGGGCCCGAAAGGCGCGGTAGGCCGCCGAGGCGACAAAAAAGGCCAGCAGCGAGAACATCGTGCTCTGCAGGGCCACAATGACATAGCTGTACAACCAGCCGAACAGGCTGCCCTCGGAGACGCCCCCGGACCACAGGCCGGCCCCGAGGACGATCAGCATCGACACGAACAGGACGCCGCTATAGCCCCAGCCGGCCTCCTGGCGGGCGATCCTGAGGTAGTGGACGCGCAGCAGGCTGCCGACGCCGAGGATGATGGCAAAGCCGGCGATGATCTGGTTCCAGACCGAGGCTTCGGTCAGCAGCGCCTCCGAGACCGGGTGGGGGATGTAGTACTGAGCGGTGAAGGTCAGCCCCAGCACAAAGGCGATCAGCAGCGGCAGGGTCCGTTTCCAGAAGGTCATACGCTTTTACCGAAAATCCGAAAAAATCTGCACCAGCATGTCCACCCCGGCCAGCGGGCTGAACTCCTCCAGACTGAGGGCCAGGCTGCCGACCAGCAAGACGCCCAGCAGCACGGCCTTGCCCAGGTCTTGGCTGCGCAGGGTGCCGACCAGGGCCGGTTCACGGGACAGGTAGGCGCTGGCCGCGTACAGT
>WTHE01000145.1 GCA_011523315.1 Candidatus Binatota bacterium | reverse complement strand
CGCACTCGAACCATTGGCCGTCAAACAGGCCGCGTTCGACTCTGCTTCCTTGATGTATGGTCGATGTATGGTCTGTGCTGGCGAGGACTTCGCCTGTTACTTGATCGACTTCCTCTTTGCTTCGCCGCAGCAAGGCGATCTCGTATGGTGTCAACATCCGCGGCGCGGGCGAGGGACCGATGAGCCGGTTGAGCAGCGCCGTTGCAGGGGTGACACCTCCGCTCTTGCCAGCACTTTTTCGGGTCTTTTTCATATCTGTCGCTCGGTGGGCTGGGGCGTGAGCGGTCAGGACGGGACGGGCGGCTCGACGCGGACGGTGATCACGTCGGTGTCGTGGTACTGCTGGTGGCGGACCGATGAGGCATAATAACGCGGCAGCCGCAGCGACAGCTCTTCCTCGGCCGGCACGCCTGCGGCATGGTCGCCGAGCAGCGCGACCTGATCCTCAAGATTCGTCTCATCGGTCGCGGCCATGAACTCCAACTCGACCGCGTCGTGGTCGGCACCTCGGATTCCCCCCCCCTCCTTATGCGTTCTCCTTCGGGACGCACCACCGCCCGACAAGTCCAGCGAAACCCGCTCTCTTACGGGTCCTGGCGGTCGGCTAGCGGCAGGGGCGGCTACGCCGTGCGCCGCAACAGCTCGGCCAACACCTGGCTCTGGTCGCGTGACGCCTGGCCCTGGTCGCGTAACGCCTGGCCCTGGTCGCGTAACGCCTGGCCCTGGTCGCGTAACGCCTGGCCGATGTCTTTCAGAGCCTCGCCCTGTTGGTCGAGCTGGCGGCTGCGCTCCTCAGAGGCTTTGCCCATCTGCCGCAAGCCCCAACCAATCAGAAACAACTGCCCGAAGCCGATACCGAGGCCCAGGACTTCAACCCAACTCGTGCTACCAGCGGCAGCGGCCTGCAATTGCAAGGCCGTGACCGCCTCCCGCGCCAACTGTACAAGTTCAGCGTCCATGTTTCCTCTCTACAGACCATCGTACCGCGAAACGTGACAGGATGTCCAAAGGGCGCGGCGGCTTCTTTCTTGACACGACCTGCCACGATGCTGCTGAGGGGCGATACGCCGGGCAGCACCCGTTCCCGGCGAGCGAGACTGTGAGGACACTCTTAGTTCACCTCCGTGACCACAAACTGTTGTTCGGATTCCCGCCATTCCACCACGACGCCCCGGCCAGGTGTCGGGAAATCCTTGATCGGGACCCGCGCCTGCGCCCCAGTGATGAATTCTTCCTCAAACGCGATGACAGAAAACGTGTGGGACGCCACCTCTTCGCCGTTCTGGATGAGGCGGAGAGTCTTCTCTCCGGCGGGGCTCAGGAGGTTCCAGTTCATGATCGTGCTGAACCCGTTGTGGGGATCGCCACAGACGGACGCGGTGTCTCCTCGCAATCCACCATACGGCAGAGGAAAGATGCCAAGGACCTTCCCATCCGCATCGCTGAGCGTGGCCGCCAGTTCCCCGCCCAGACACGACCAGCCAGAGATAACGCCGATGCCGTGAACGGTCGAGCCCGGCGCGGGTCTCTCAAGAGCGATGCCATCAGCAGGAGCTTCACCCGCTAGAAAATTCACGGCTATCGTCCCGGCAAACACATTCTCTGTTCGACTGACGATCACCCCCCTGGCCGCGTCATATCTCCCCTCTACGACGGTCACGGTCTCCGAGAAATCTTCGATAACCCCTGCTGCAATGCCTTCTCCTGATACTGTCCAATCAGAGGATGCCTCGAACCTGCATCCGACGCGAGGGATGGGACGATTGAGAGTCTCATCAAACGTATCGTAGCACGGACTGCACCTGACCGGGCCGAAATCGGAGGTAGAAAAAGAGATGGGATAGTCCAGGTTTTCCACTTCACATTCTCCCCAGGTCTCAAGGGTGACAAGCCCGACTGCCCCAGCGGGGCACTCCACTTCTCCGGGGTTGGCGCGCCGAAATGCCCCGTTCGTTCGACACGTCGCCGGACCAAAGATGTTGTTGACTATTGCGGACGCGCCGCGCAGCGTTCCCGAGCCATCCAGAGTCTCTTCAAAAATCAGGTAGCCTGTTCCGGCATACGTGGCTGTCTTTTCATACTCGACCGGCGCCGCCTCTCTTGGTCTCGCCATCAGGCAGAACGCCCCGACCAAGAAGAAGGACACCCCAAACGTGATGAATCGCCGCATCCCCATCCCTCCTTGCGGTCTCGGGCTATAGTATGTGAACCGCCCCCCTCCCGCCAGTGGCCGCCTGGCGTGCAGGAGTTGCCAAAGACCCCCCAGTCAGGCAAAAAGGAGCGTATCTCACACAAGGAGGAAGGCCATGGTCACCTTAACCGCCAAGCTGAAGATCAAAGAGGGAAAAGAGGGAGAGTTTGAGGCCACTATGCGGGACAAGGTCGTTGCCGAGGTGCGCAAAGAACCCGGCAATCACGCCTATACGTTCTGCAAGTCCAAGAAAGACCCTCGGGTCTTCATGTTTTACGAAGAGTACACGGATGACGCCGCGTTTGAGGCGCACCGCAAACACCTGGGCGAACTGGGCGTCGACCTGCGCGCCCTGCTCGACGGCGCCCCGGAGCTGGAGTTCTACGACAAAATCGCCGAGTAGATCGGTATAAAAAGACGCCCCATTGGGGCGTCTGAGCGGGAGTCCGCCATGACGATGATCGAGGTTCCCGACGGTCTCATGCACAAAGAGATCGAAGTCGGCAGGTTTGCAGTCACGGCCGACGCCATCCGGGTCTTTGCCGAGGCGGTGGACGATCTGAACCCGCTGTACCTGGACCCCGAGGCCGCCCGCCAGGCCGGCTACCCGAATGTCATCGCCCCCCCGACCTACTGCATGCA
>WTHE01000532.1:6358-13718 GCA_011523315.1 Candidatus Binatota bacterium | reverse complement strand
CCACAACACAGACACACAAGAGAACGGGGCTGCATGACAAGACTCCTGTTTACGACACGGGCGTCGGGCGGGCCGACCGCAGCACGGCAAAACGCGGCTTGAGCAGCGACACCATTGAAGGAATGAACACCAGGGCGCCGACAATGTGCAGAAACAGGACCAGGGCCAGCAGGAAGGCCATCTCGGCCTGGAACTTCATCGGGAAGAACAGCCAGAAGATCACGCTGGCGGTCAGCGTCGTGCCGGTAAACAGAATCGCCCGGCCGGTCGTCATCAGGGCGCGCTCAATGGCTTGGTCCATGTCGTCGAAATTGGCGCACTCCTCGGTAATCCGGGACAAGACGTAGTAGCCGTAGTCGATGCCGATGCCGATGCCGATGGCGGCCACCGGCAGGGAGTTGACGTTCATATCAATGCTCGACCAGTACATGATGGCCTCGGTGAGTGGGTGGGCGACAATGGACGGAATCATCACGATCAGCGCCCCGGTCAGAGACCGGTAGGTCAGCAGGCTCAGGACAAACACCGTGGCCAGGACTAGGCTGAGGTTGACCCGGTAGGACCACTCGACCTCTTCGTTGATGGCGGCCAGAATCCCGAACAGCCCGCCGGCCAGGCGAAACTCGACCCCCTCAATCGGGTTGCTGGCGATATACTCCCTGGCCCGACTCAGGGCCGTCATGACCGTGTCGTGCTGGTAATCCCGAAAGAAGATGGTGACGGTGGCGTTCTGGAGGTCTTTATCAACAAAACGCTCCAGGGCCGGCGCCCCGGCCGACATCAGGAAATAGGCGAACATATTGCCGATATCAACCGACTTCTTGGGTAGAATCGCCCACTTGGGAATCCCCTCTTCAAAACGCTGGTAGATCTGGCGAATGATATCCGCCCCGCTGACACTGCCTCCGGCCAGGTCATTGCTGCGCTCCATATGGCGCTGAAAGCCCTCCAGGGCGTGCAGGGCGTCCACCCTGCGAAAGGTTCCCGGCTCGGCCCCCTCGGCAATCACCACCAGCTGCGAGATGCCGGCAAAGTCGCGGGCAATAATCCGATCATAGGCCACATTATACGGATGGTCGAGGTAGAACAGGGCTTTGCCGAACGACACGTCGCCGATTTTGATCTGCGTGGAAAAATAGATGCCGACAAGCAGGGCCAGGCCGAAACTGGTCGCCGTGGCATACCGGGCCGTACCTCGACTGACCAGGACCAGACGGCGGTTGATGCCGGTATAGAGCCGGTCCGACAGCCGCCGGCCGGCCCGGGGATCGTGACGCGGCGGCGGCAAAAAGCTGAGCAGGATGGGGTGCAGGGTGACCACGCTGACCGAAATGGTAAAAATCCAGAAGCTGGACAAAAAGGCCATCTTCTGAATCAGCGGAATCCGGGCCACGGCCAGGCTCAGGATGGCCAGCCCGTCCGAGGCGATGGAGACCAGGGCGGGCGAGAAGAGCCCCAGGTAGGACTGCAAAATGGCGGCGTCTTTGTCGCCCAGGCGGGCGTACTCCTCGTGGTAGCGCTCCATCGACTGGACCGAGTGGGACAGCGCCCGGGCGGTGATCAGCAGAAAGACCACAATCATCAACAGGTCGATGCTGAAACCCAGCGCGCCGGCAAAGCCCAGCGCCCAGACCGTGCTGAGCCCCCCGGAAAAGAGCGGAATCCAGACGCCGTGAATCGTCCGAAAGTAGAACCACAGCAGGGCCATGATCGACCCGATGGTCAGCAACGTAATCCCGACAATCCACGGCTGGTACTCAAAGATCCAGCAGAACAGGGCCGGGAAACCGGTCATGTAGATAGCGTGGCGGGCGTCGGTCTCCTCGGCCTGGAGGCGAAACAGGTGTTCCTTCATCCGCCCGAAATCGAGACCCGACTCCCAGAACGCGGCCGTAATCAGGGCCATCTGGGTGTCGTAGGAGACGTGGACGCCGAGAATCCCGTCGTTGGTATACACGGCCTTCTTGATCCGGTCGGCCTGGGCCTGGGTTTTCGGCGGTCCGGGGAAGAACAGCGGCAGGGCCTGGATGCCGGCGCTGGATATCTCGATGTTGCGCATCTTGGGATGCGAGATGGACAGCACCTGCCAGCCGTTGACCCCGGGCGTCTCCAGCAGCGCAATCGTCAGCCGGTCGATCTTGTTGAGGGTCTCGACATTGAAGATGTCGCCCTGCTTGACCTCGACCGCCATGACCAGGACGTTGGCCGAGCCGAACATCCGGGCGTGTTTTTTGACCAGCTGCATGTACGGATGCCCGGGCGGATAGAAGTCCAGGAAGTTCATCTGAATTTTGGCGTGGCCCAGCTGGTAGACAAAAAACGCGGTGAGGACGACCGCCAGGCCGAGCACAATCCAGCGCCGGCGCAGCAGAAAGTTGATATAGGCTTCCATCCACCGACGGGGTAACATCGTCCGGCACGCCTCCTCGTAGCGCTTGCGGTCGGTCGGCTAAAACGGCCGACCCACATACAGTTCAGCCTGTCTTCCTCATCCACACGGTCAGGCTGAACCGCATTCAAAGACAGGTAGGCTATGGGCCAGTCTACAAGCTGTCAAGACGCGGCCAGGCGACTGGGAAGACCGGCCTGCCATTGACGCCAGAGGCGATTTAGTGAAAATGCACTTCAGTGTCACCGGTTCTCCTCCCTGTCCTCATCGTCCTGCCCCTGCTCGGCGCGCTCATTCCGCTGCCGTCGCGTTTCCGCCGGGCAACCGCCCCCGTGTTCAGCCTGATCCCGGCCGTCCAGGTGTGTGTGGTGGTGCTGCTGTGGGCCGATATCCAGCACGGCGCCAGCGTCCACATCTCGTGGCCGTGGCTGCCGGCGCTCGGCCTGCGGCTGAGTTTGCAGCTCGACGGCCTGAGCTGGCTGTTCGTCAGCCTGATCTCGGGTGTCGGTCTGCTGGTGTTCATCTATGCCGGCTCGTATCTGCACGACGATCCCCAGCTCGGACGCCTGTATCGGTTTTTGCTGCTGTTCAACAGCGCCATGATGGGCGTGGTGCTGGCCGACAACCTCGTCGGCCTGCTGGTGTTCTGGGAGCTGACCAGCGTGGCTTCGTTTCTGCTGATCGGTTTTCGCTCGCAGCGCGCCGCCGCCTGTGAGGGGGCGATCAAGGCCCTGGGGCTGACCGCTGGCGGCGGTTTGGTCCTGCTGTTCGGGATTTTTCTGGTCTTTGACCAGACCGGCAGCCTGGAGCTGTCGCAGCTGCTGGCCGCCCAGCCCGCCCTGTCGAGCGCGGTTGGGGTGTGTTTTCTGGTGGCGGCCTTCACCAAGTCGGCCCAGTTTCCGTTTCACATCTGGCTGCCCTCGGCCATGGAAGCCCCCACCCCGGTCAGCGCCTATCTGCACGCGGCGACCATGGTCAAGGCCGGGCTGTACCTGATGGCGCGCGTGTCTCCGCTGTTCGCCGCCGATCCGGTCTGGTCTACAGCCGGCGTTAGCGTCGGAGCCCTGACCATGGTCTGGGGCGGGGCGCTGGCGTGTAAACAGACCGACCTGAAGGCCCTGCTGGCCTACTCGACGGTCAGTCAGCTGGGCCTGATCGTGCTCTTGCTCGGCATTGGAACGCGGCTGGCCCTGCTGGCGGCGGTGCTGCACATCGTCAACCACGCGGCGTTCAAGGGCGCGCTGTTTCTGACCGCCGGAGCGGTCGAGCACGAAGCCGGCACCCGAGACATCCGGCGGCTGGGCAGCCAACGCCGGGAGATGCCGCTGATTGCCGGGGCGGCCGTACTGGCCTGTCTGTCAATGGCCGGCCTGCCGCCCTTGGGCGGCTTTATCAGCAAAGAGCTGTTCTACGAGTCGGTCTTGACGGTCGGACCGGGCCTGAGCGGGCTGGCCGTGGCGGCCAGCTGCCTGACCTTCCTGTACTCGGCCCTGCTGTGCTACGGGACGTTTTTTGCCGTGCGGCCGGCCCCCGTCCAGCCTGCCGAGGGCCACTCTCCGCACCCACGCCGGCTCGACCACACGCCGCTCGGCATGGCCCTGCCCATCGTCGTCCTCAGCGCGCTGGCCCTGGTCTACGGGCTTGTGCCGGGTCTGGCCGAAGCCCTGATCACGCCGGCCCTAGGGACGGTGGACGACTCCGCGTCTCATATCCCGCATCTGGGCCTGTGGCACGGAATCAACCCGCCGCTGCTGCTGAGCGGGCTCAGCCTGGCGGTCGGGCTGGGCTTATTCGTGGCGCGCCGGTCGTTCATCCCCGGCCTGCAAACCGCCCGAGCCTGGTATTCGTTCGACCGGCTGTATGTTGACAGCCTGGCTTGGCTGAGCGCCGCCTTCACCTGGCAGCGCCGCCTGTACATGACCGGGCGCTTGACCGACTACATCTGCTATGTGCTGATCGCCCTCATCCTGGGGCTCAGCCTGCCGGTCTGGCAGTTCTTCAGCGTGACCCCGCTGCAAACCAATGTGTCGGCGACGAGCTGGTATGAAATCGGCCTGGCCGTGCTGATTGGCGTGGCCGCCCTGGCCTGCTGCGTGTTTCGCTCACGGATCGCCATCATTCTGGCGCTGGGTCTGGTCGGCTCCCTGGTCTCGATCTTTTTTGTGCTGTTCAGCGCGCCGGATCTGGCCCTGACCCAGATTCTGGTTGAGGCGGTCGGGCTGGTCCTGTTTCTGCTGGTGCTGCGCTTTTTCTCGCCGCTGGACCATGTCCGGCCGCCCGTCAGCCGTCGGCTGCTGCACCTCGGCCTGAGTATCGGCGTCGGAGGCTTGGCCGCCCTCCTGCTTCTGGCGGCCAATATCGAGTTTGCCCCGTCCCTGCTGGCCCCGTATTTCCTGGACAACAGCTATGCACTGGCCGGCGGGCAGAATGTCGTCAATGTCATTCTGGTCGATTTTCGGGGCTTTGACACCCTGGGAGAGATCACCGTGTTTGCGGTGGCCGCGCTGGCCGTAGTGGCCATGATCGAGCTGGGCGGCCCGGGCCGCGGCCGGCTCGGCAGCCTGCTGCGGGTCGCCGGTTCCCGCTCGCCAATCCTCCAGTCGTTTGCCCGCCTGACCCTGCACCTGATGCTGCTGTTCGCCATCTATCTGCTGCTGCGCGGCCACAACGCGCCGGGGGGCGGCTTTATCGCCGGGGTGCTGACTGCGGTGGCCATTACCTTTCAGATGATCGCCTTTGACGCCGCCACCTTCCGGCGCGAAACACTCCTGAACCCGGTTCGGATTGTGAGTCTGGGGCTGTTGGTGGCCGCCCTGACCGGGCTGGGCGCGGTGGCCTTTGGCCAGCCGTTTTTGACCAGCGCGTTCGGCCACTTCTCGGTGCCCTTGCTGGGCGAGGTCGAACTGGCCACGGCCATGGGGTTTGACATCGGCGTGTATCTGGTCGTCGTCGGGACAAGCATCGGCATCATTCAGCGGGTTGCCGAGGCATAGGAGCCGAGCGGTGGAACTTGTTCTCATTGGCGTGATTGGCGTGCTGTTCGGCTGCGGCACCTACCTCCTGCTCCAGCACCACCTGTTGCAGGTCGTCATTGGTCTGTCGCTCTACTCGCACGCGGCCAATCTGTCCCTGATGCTGTCGGGCGGCCTCGAGCACGGCAGCCCGCCGCTGCTCACCTCCCCTCCGCCCTACACCGACCCCCTGCCCCAGGCCCTGGTGCTGACCGCCATTGTCATCAGCTTCGGCATGACCGCCTTTGCCATGGTGCTGGCCTTTCGCACCCGCCAGGTGTGCGACTCGAACGACATTAACGAGCTGGCCGGGGGGGAGGAGTGAGGGCAAGGCTGAACGCTGAATGATGAACGCTGAATGATGAACGCTGAATGATGAATGAGGGAAGACAAAGACTGGCCTGAGTACGACGGCGCCTATGCTGCACGAGCTGTTCATCCTGTTTGTCATCGGTCCGGTCGTGGCCGCTGCGGTCCTGGCCGCGTTTCCGCAGCGGCCAGCCCTGCAACGCCTGCTGAGCATCATCACGCTTGGCGGGCTGTGGCTGCTGTCCCTGCTCGGGCTGTTCTACGTCTGGAGCAACGGGATCGTGGTCCTGCGCATGGGCAACTGGCCGGCGCCGTTCGGGATTGTCCTGGTGGCCGATGCGCTGAGCATGACGATGGTCGGGCTGAACATGACCATCGCCCTGGCCGTCGGCCTGTTTTCCCTGGCCTCAATCGACCCCGAGCGCCAGGAGCACTTCTATTTCCCGCTGTTTTTCATCCTGCTGATGGGGGTCAACGGCGCGTTCATGACCGGCGACCTGTTCAACCTGTTCGTGTTCTTCGAGATCCTGCTGATCGCCTCGTTCGCCCTGCTGGTCCTGGGTTCCGAGCCGGGCCAGCTGCGGGAGACGCTCAAATACCTGGTCATCAACCTGATTGCCTCGACGTTTTTCCTGCTGGCCCTGGCCGTCACCTACCGCAGCCTGGGCACGCTGAATATGGCCGATCTGGCGCTGAAGATACAGGCACTGCCGACGGGCAGCCCGCTGCCGACCATACTGGCCCTGCTGTTTCTGTTCGTCTTCGGCTCCAAGGCCGCCATCTTTCCGCTGTATGTCTGGCTGCCGGGCCCGTACTTTCAGCCGCCGGCGGGCATGAGCGCCTTTTTTGGCGGCATGCTGACCAAGGTCGGGGTGTACGCCATTTTTCGGACCTTCAGCCTGATATTTCGCCACGACCCGGGCGTGACCCACGAGCTGTTGCTCGTCCTGGCCGCGCTCAGCATGCTGCTGGGCGTGTTCGGCGCCCTGTCACAGGTCGATATGAAGCGCATCCTGTCCTACCACATCATCAGCCAGATCGGCTATCTGCTGCTGGGCATCGGCCTGTTGAGCCGCCAGGCGCTGGCCGGCAGCCTGTTCTTCATGGTGCCCTACGTGCTGTCCAAATCGGCCCTGTTTCTGATTGCCGGCGCGGTCCAGAGCGTGACCGGCACGACCCAGCTCAAAACCATCGGCGGCCTGCAATCGCACTCGTGGCTGCTCAGCGGCCTGTTTCTCATCGCCGCCCTGAGCCTGGCCGGCATCCCGCCCCTGGCCGGCTTTTTCAGCAAATTCATCGTCCTCCAGGCCGGTGTCGAGGCCGGACGCTACGGCTATGCCGGCATTGGGCTGGTGGGCGGCCTGCTGACCCTGGCCTCCATGCTCAAGATCTGGAACGGGGCGTTCTGGGGCGCTGAGCAGGGCGAGCGGCGCGCCGCAGCCTTGAACCCGCTGCTGCCCGGGATTATTCTCCTGGTGGCCGGGATTGTGTGGATTGGCCTCTTCCCGGGTGTCCTCTATAGTGTGGCTGAACTCGCAGCCCAGCAAGCCTACGAGCCGCAGGCGTATATTGAGGCGGTGCTGGGACCAGGCAGGTAGGGGCAACCCGATGGGTAGGGGCACGGCATGCCGTGCCCCTACGGCAGGCCCAA
>WTHE01000532.1:0-6258 GCA_011523315.1 Candidatus Binatota bacterium | reverse complement strand
AGGGGCAACCCGATGGGTAGGGGCACGGCATGCCGTGCCCCTACGGCAGGCCCAAAACACGAGCAGAAACGATGCCTACCCCGACTGAAGAAAATCGCGTGTCCCGGCCAGAATTGCAGCCGGGGTCGTCCATCCTGCCCCGTCTGACGCTGAACATCACCCTGGCCTTTACCTGGTGCCTGCTGCACGACGAGATCTCGCTGCATCAGTTTCTGATCGGCTATCTGGTCGGCATCGGCGCCATGCTGTTCTTCTCCCGCTCTTTTGGCCGGGAGTGGCGCTATATCCGCCGGGTGCTGATGGGCTTTCGCCTGCTGGGCTTTTTCATCAAAGAGCTGGTCGTGGCCAATATCGACGTGGTCAAGCAGGTCTTGGCGCCGCGTCTCAACGTGCGCTCGGGGATTCTGGCCTACCCGCTCGAGGTCCGGCACGATATCCTGATTACGCTGCTGGCCAATATGATCACCCTGACGCCGGGCACCCTGTCGGTTGAGGTCTCGCCCGACCGACGCTTTCTGTTCATCCATTTTCTCGACATTGAAGACATTGAGGCAGAGAAACAGAAGATCAAAGACGGCTTTGAGCGCTATTTGCTGCTGATCGCCGAGTGAAGGCCGCCACCCATGATCGAAACAACCTGTTCTATTATGTTGTCCGGTATTACGCTGTCGATTGTACTAAGCGGCTACCGGGTGATCCGCGGACCGAGCGTGCCCGACCAGGTGGTCGCCCTGGACAATATTGCGATCAATCTGGTGGCGGCGATCATCGTCGTCTCCATCCGCACGGCCAGCGCCCTGTACATTGATGTCGCGCTGGTGCTGGCTATTCTGTCGTTTCTGAGCACGGTTGCGGCAGCCCGCTATCTGTTGGTAGGAACCGTCATCGATGGACACACCACCGACTCTTGAAATCCTGGTCAGCGGTCTGCTGCTGCTCGGCCTGTTTTTTCTGCTGACCGGCACCATCGGTCTGCTGCGGCTGAAAGACGTGTATTCGCGTATGCACGCCACCAGCAAAAGCACCACCTTTGGCGTGGCCGGGGTGCTGCTGGCAGCCCTGATCTACTTCCGCTTTCTGGGTCTGTCGCCCGGACTCAAAGAGAGCCTGATCCTCGGCTTTCTGCTCCTCACCGCCCCGCTTGGCGCCCACATGATCGCCCGCGCCGCCTACCGGACCGGCGTGCCCATGTGGCGGGGCGGAACCGTCGATCAGTTCAAGGACTGGGAGGAGCAAGAGGAGCGCCAGGCGACCTCAGAACATCTGACGCCCGAATGAACTCAGCCCGACCAGGGTAATGGCAAAGCGGAACTCGACCTCGTCCGGGTTGACCTTATCGACCACACCGAAATCGAACGCCCAGCATTTCTGGGGCGACAGCAGCCGGAAGTAATAGCCGTTGCGAATGAACGAGGCGTCGTTCAGGTCATAGCGGGTCCGATAGGCGGCCGAGACGTGCTCGGTCAGGCGCAGCACCACGCTGGCGCTCAGCTCCTTGAGCAGGCGGTCGGCAATCGCCCGGTAGGAAAAGTACAGCGTCGTTCGGCGCTGCAGCTGCTGGAACACCGGCGTCGACCGCGGCAGGGGCCGGGGGTCGCGGACAAAGGCGGCAACCCGGGTCGCGGTGATCTCGGACCGATCAAGATCGTAGACCGTATCGCTCCGAACGCTGAGAAAGGAAAGGGGGCTGAAACGCAGGTCAAAGGCCACGTCCGAGAAGTGCTGGGCGGTTTCGCTCAGCCCGAAGTTGTCCGGTCCCGCGCCGCGCAGGCGCCGGGTCGGATCGTAGGCCTGGGTAATGGTCAGGCGCAGCAACTCGCGTATCCGTGTGGCGTCCGCGTCCGCGCCGGAGGTAAACTTGCCGAGCAGGCGGTTGGTCACCCCGTAGGCGAACAGGCTGCGCCGATTGATCCGGTCCAGACCGTCGAACAGGGGCAGGTCGTCCTGGCCGACGACCGGGCTGTAGGAGTAGGACACGTGCGGCTCAACCACATGCTTGAGGCTGTGCAGGCGACCCCAGCCCAGCCTGAAGACCCGCGACACACGGGTGGCCAGCTCGGCCCGCAACTGCACGGTCTCACGGGTGCGGTCGCCGCCCGGGCTGAAGCGGTGGCCGTCCATGCCGGCCCGGCCCAGATCCTGCATCGACACCGACTCCCGGGAACCCAGGTGATAGACCGTCTCATGGCCGATCGCGCTCAGCGAGCCAAAGGCATAGCCGCCCAGGGAGAAGGGCACCGACAGCCACGGAGAGATGTGGAGGCGCTGGCCGTAGTAGCCCTTCTGGCGGTAGAAGTTTGCGCCTTGGATATTGAGGCCGGCCTCGGCCCGACCGCCCAACAGCCAGCGCTGCGTCCGAAAGCGCAGGGTCGGCAGAACCTGAAAGGCGTAGTCGTCCTCGTTGCGCAAATCCTGGAAGTAGAAGGTATCGGCCCGCAGCTGGGCGTGGCGCCAGGTCTTGACCGCGCCGGCGCGGGAGCGCGTCCAGCGCCGGGAGCGCAGATCGGTATCGTCCAGCCCGCCATAATAGGGCGTGTTCATGTTGCGCAAGAAGCGGTCGTCGCTGACAAAGAAGAAATCGCCGTAGCCCTGCACACCGTACGGCAGGCGCTGGCGATGCGTGCCGGTCAGGCTCCAGCGGTGCCGGGGTGAGCTGGTTGAGGCCACGCCGCCCACCTTTTCGTTAAAGTATGAGGCGACCAGCTGACCCTCGGCGTTGCGATTCAGGGCATAGCGGTACTCGCCCAACAGCCCGAACCGGGCAGCGGTTTCGACATCCGCGGTGAGGGTGACATCGTGGCTTTTGTTCAGCTCCCAGTACAGGGGCTGCTGGAACTGGAAGCCGCGGCGGCTGGAAAACCCGTAGTTGGGAAACAGGAGGCCGCTCTGGCGCTCGGTCTGGACCGGAAACAGGGCATACGGCAGGTACAGCACCGGCACGTTGCGGACCCTGAGAGTGCCGCCGCGGACCACCCCGCGGCCGCGTCTGACGACATCGAGCGTCTGAGCCCCGACGGTCCAGTCGGCCTGTTCGGGTTCATCGCACTGACAGGTCGTCATTGTCCCGTCGTCAACGTGATAGGCCTGGCCCAGCGACTTCTGTAGGTTTTTGCCGGTAATCGTGTACTGATGGCTGGGCAGGCGGACCGTGCCGTTGGTGATCTGGCCGGTTTCGTCCTCCATTTCAAACTGGAGCGCCTCGGCTTCGATTGTGCCGCGCGGATTGCGGACCACGACGTTGCCCTGGGCGTCGATCTGGTTGGTGGTGCGATTGAAGCGGATCGAATCGGCCGTAACCCGGGTCGCCCCCCTGGTCACCGCCACGTTTCCGCTGGCGGTCACGGTATCGGTGTCCTCTTCATAGCCCAGCGTCTCGGCCTCGACCTCGAGCGGCTGGCTGCTGCTCGGCTCAGCCTGACCCCAGACCGGGAGCGGACCGGTCAGGCACAGCACGACGATCAGGCAGGCCAGGCGAATCATCGGCTGTGCCCCCTCAGCGCTGAAGGAAACAGGGGCAGCACCTCGCCGACCAGAAACAGCGAGCCGCATACGACCACAGCCGTGTCGGCGTCAGCCCCGTCGAGCAGCTGCCGGCACGCGGCCCGCGCATCGCTGCACACCCGGGCCGGACACGCCTCGGCAAAGGCGGCCGCCACCGCCTGGGGGTCTGCGGCACGCGGATTGCACACCCGGGTGACAACCGCCTGGTCGGCAATACGGGCCAGTGGCGGGACCATGGACGGCCAGTCCTTGTCGTCCATCACCCCGAACAGCAGCGAGACTCGCCGTCCGCCGAGCACCTCGGGCAGGGCCGATACCAGGGCGGCCACCGCGTGGGGGTTGTGCGCCCCGTCAAGAATGACCAGGGGCCGGTTGGAAACGATCTGGAAACGCCCCGGCCAGACGACCTGCCGCAAGCCGTGGCACAGCTGGGCGCCGGAGACGGGAAAATCCGCACTCAGGCATTCCAGGCTGGCCAGGGCGGCGGCCGCGTTATCGACCTGAAAGGCGCCGGCCAGCCCCAGCGGCAGGTTCTCATACTGCCAGGCCCGGCCCCGATAGCCAAAATGACCCGAGCCGGCGTCAGCCCAGAAGTCCCTCCCATAGACCAGACTCGGACTGCCCCGCCGACGCGCGATGTCGATCAGCACGGCCTGGCTGTCAGCCTCCATGCGGCCGACGACGACCGGGACGCCGGGCTTGATGATACCGCCCTTCTCGGCCGCAATCCGGGCCAGGTCGCTGCCCAGGTAGGCCTGGTGGTCGAGTCCGATCTGGGTAATTGTCGTCACCAGCGGAGACAGCACATTGGTCGCGTCCAGGCGGCCGCCGAGCCCGACCTCAACGACCGCAATATCGACCTCGGCGCGGGCAAAGGCCACAAAGGCCAGCAGCGTCATCAGCTCAAACGGAGTGAGCCCAAGCTGGGCCGGACCGAGGCGGGAACGAATCCAGGCCACGCCGTCAACCACATCCTGTTGCCGAATCCAGCCGTCGCCGAGACGGATGCGTTCGCAGAAGTCGAGCAGATGGGGTGAGGTATACAGGCCGACCCGGTAGCCCGCCGCTCTCAGTACGGCGTGCAGCAGGGCTGCGGTCGAGCCTTTGCCGTTCGTCCCCGCAATGTGCAGGCTGGGAAAGCGGGCGTGGGGGGAGCCGCACAGCGCCAGGGCGCGCTCCACCCGCTCAAGCCCGAGCTGCATGCGCTCGACCTCGCGGTCAAACAGGAAGTCCAGGGTCTCGGCGTAACTGAACATGGAGTCGGCAAACGGAGCGGCTAGGGCTGGCCGGGGGCCTCCCCCGCGTCGTCCGGGGCGGAGTCGCACAGCAGGCCGAGCAGCTGTGACAGCACGCCACGCAGATCCTTGCGTTCCACGACCATGTCCAGCATGCCATGCTCAAGCAGGAACTCCGCCCGCTGAAAGCCCGGCGGCAGGGTCTCGCGGATCGTCTGTTCAATCACCCGCGGGCCGGCAAAGCCGATCAGGGCCTGGGGTTCAGCAATATTGATATCGCCGATCATCCCCAGCGAGGCTGCCACTCCGCCCGTCGTCGGGTCGGTCATGACCGAGAGATACGGCAGTCCAGCCGCCCGCAGCCGGTTGAGAGCTGTATTGACCTTGGCCATTTGCATCAGGGACAGGACGCCCTCCTGCATGCGGGCGCCGCCCGAGGCGGAAAAGAAAATGACCGGCAGGCCTTCCTGCACCGCGTGCTCGACAATCCGGGTCAGCTTCTCGCCCACCACGGTGCCCATGCTGCCGCCCGAAAAGGCAAAATCAAACAGTCCCAGGGCCACCGCTCGGTCCTCAATCGTGGCTACCCCACACACCACCGCCTCGGTCCGGCCCGTCTTGGCCTGGGCATCGGCGATACGCTGGGGATAGGGTTTGCGGTCGGTAAAGCCGAGCGGGTCGCTGGGCGACAGGTCGACGTCATGCTCGACAAACGAGCCGCGGTCGACCACCAGGAACAGGCGCTGCTCAACCGTCAGCCTGAGATGCATCCCGCACTTGGGGCACACGAACAGACGCCGCTCGGCCTCCTTGCGGAACAGAATGTCCTGACAGGCGCTGCACTTGACCCAGATGGCCTCGGCGTCTTCCTGCGTCCGCCTCGTTTCCGTTGCAGCCATAACTCCTTCTCCCCACAGGCGGGCGATGAGTGCTCGGTCATCAGTGTCCGCCCTGCCAAGCAGGAAAATCGTGTCTGTGGCGAGCCGTCCCAGCCTCCACTTCCCTCGGCGCTGTGCGGAGCCTAGCACCTCTCAGCCCGCCTGGTAAGCCCTTGGCGGCGGTCCGGCGACTTTCTGGACAAGGCAAGCCGGTTCTTGTAGGTTGCCGCCATGACGACCAGCACCGATATTGATATTCCGTCCCTGCTTGAGCAGGCCGACAGGCGCACCCTGGCGGCAGTCGTGACCCACCTGGCCGACGATCCGCAGGCCGTTCCCGACCTGCGCGATCGAGCCCAGATTGAGCGCAAGGCGGCCGAACTGTTGCCGGCCTATGTGTCGGGCCAGAAAACGGTCGGACCGCCGAGCGACGAGGTCTTGCAGGCAGCCATGAACCTGGCCGCCGGCATGCCGGTCGCCCCCGAGTACGGCCCCATGGCGCGTGAACAGATGGGGCTTGGCCCGCAGGCGCAGCTTGCGCCGCTCACGCCGCCGGCCGACTTCAAGGTGGTGATTATCGGCGCCGGGGGGACCGGCGTCCTGGCCGGCCTCAGACTCGAAGAACTCGGCCTGTCGTCGTTCAC
>WTHE01000170.1 GCA_011523315.1 Candidatus Binatota bacterium | reverse complement strand
TCCACCTCGGCTGTCTCCTCATCCTGCTCCGCCAGTATTTTTGAGACCGCTTCTCATCAGGATGATTCAGGAATCTCTCATGGAGTTCACCGAGCCAGCGACTGGACCAGATGGGCTTGCCTGGGGTGAAGAGTGAGTCGTCGGTCCGTAGCGCGCTCTCGACCCACTTGCTCGCGGCTTTGTAGACACTATCAGCCCCCGCGCGTCTCGACCCCATCGTCATCCCTCCTTGCTTTGCAATCGCGTGCGAACGCCGACCATAGCATATTGGCCAGCAAAGTCCTTCTCGGCTATGGTGGGAGGGATGGTGCGGCTTCGGACACGGGCGTCAGCCCCGGCACTTTCTTCGGTCGCCGAGTTGTGCGCCTTTGTGAGCGGCCAATTGGGCTCGCACGCCGACCCGGCCAAGGCCGGTCCGATGGCCGCCTATATGAAGACCGACATGCCGTTTTATGGCGTAGCCAAGCCTGAGCGGGACCGGATTGCCACCGCAGTCAAAGACCGTTTCCCCATCGCCGACCACCACGCTTACGAACAGGCGGTAACAGGCTTGTGGGCTCTGCCCCATCGGGAGGAAAAATACCTGGCCATCCGTATGGCGCGGCTGTACGCCGACTTTGTCACGCCTCGCTCGCTGGCCCTGTACAAACGGCTCATCCAAGACGGCGCCTGGTGGGACTTTGTGGATGAGATTGCCATCCACCTAGTCGGCCAGGTCTTGCACCACCACCGCCCGGCCGTCAGCCCGACCCTGGACGCCTGGATTACCGACCAGGATATGTGGCTGCGACGCACCGCCCTGCTGTCACAGGTCCACCACATGGAGGACACCGATGAGGGGCGGTTGTTTGGCTACTGCCTTCAGACTGCGGACGAAACCGCCTTCTTCATTCGCAAAGCCATCGGCTGGGCGCTACGCGATTATTCGGCCACCGCGCCTGAGCGGGTGCTCACCTTTCTGCACCACAACAGGGGACGGCTGAGCAGTCTCAGCTTTCGCGAAGCGGCCCGGCGCCTGAAACGCCAGGGCTATCCGCTCTGAGCCGTAGCGTCTGTGCATAAGGGGCGATGCCGGGGCCGTGTGGGCGACCCCGGCATTGCTACGTGACCGCTGCTGGAGAGTCGAGAGGACAGTTCAGCGTTTGAGCTTGTCGGTAAACGCCTTGCGGAGTTTCAAGACCTTGGGAGCAACTACATACTGGCAGTAGGGCTGGTAGGGATTCCGGGCAAAGAAGTCCTGGTGGTAGTCTTCGGCCGGATAAAAGGTTTCGGCCGGGGTGACCTCGGTCACGATCTTGCCATCCCACACACCAGCCGCCTCAAGCTCTTGAATGACGGCTGCCGAGATCTCTGCTTGGGCAGGCGTGTGGTAGTAAATCGCCGAGCGGTACTGGGTGCCGACATCTGCGCCCTGGCGATTCAGGGTGGTCGGATCATGAATGGCGAAGAAGACCTGCAGAATATCCTGGAAAGAAATGACACTCGGGTCATACGTCACCTGGACCACTTCGGCGTGGCCCGTCGTTCCCGCACACACCGCCTCGTAAGACGGGTTCGGCTCCGCTCCCCCCGAGTAACCGGACACCACCTGATCGACCCCCTCGAGTTCGACATAGACCGCTTCGAGACACCAGAAGCAGCCGCCGCCCAGGGTGGCAATTTCTCTGTTTTGCTGTGAAGACGGTTGGCTGTGTTCTGTATCCATCGATCTTGCCCCTTTGCCGCCGATACATAGCAAGATTCGCCAAGCCTCCGCAACCCTTGGCCCCTGGCTGCCACGCGCCCTCAGACAGGACTGGGGTGGGCGGCCAGCCAGGCTTTTGCCGTGGCCAGAATGATCTCCAGGGCGGCCTGGCTGCCTTGGGCCTCGCCCTTCTCAAAATCGCCCTCAACGTCGCCTATCTGGTTGGTGATATGGGCAAAACACACGACCGGTTTGGCCCGCGCCTGGGCAAAGGCGTACAGCCCGGCCACCTCCATCTCGACCGCTATGATGCCCCGCGCCATAGCCCGACTGATGGCTGTCCGGGTTTCTCGAAAGGGGGCGTCGGTTGTCCAGGTCGCACCCCGGTAGACCGGCGTGTCGAGGGCGCCAAAGGCATCGTGGAGCAGGTCGAGCAGCTCTGGACGCAGGTGCGAGAAGTCGGCGGCGGGCAGATAGTGATAGCTGGTGCCCTCGTCTCGTAGGGCCTTTTCAACCAGCAGGAAAAACGGCGGCCGCCAGCTGGGGTCAATCTGGCCCGAGGAGGTCACGTGAATGAGCAACTCACAGCCCGAGGCAAATAACTCCTCGGCCACCAGAACGGCAAACGGTGCCCCGACAACCGAGCCGATAATCCCGCACTCGATGCCGCCCCGGCAAAAATTATACATGCTGGTGTGATAACACGCCCAGAACGGGTTCGGCTGGGCGTGGCCACGCGCCAGCAGGTTGGCCACAATATCCCCGTCGGGATCGAGCACACACACCCGCGGCAGTCGGCCGTCCGGCAGCGCCTTTTGGCGACGGGCTTCCCGAAGCAGCTTGGCCGGCATGAATTCGGACGCCTGGCCGTAGGCTTTGTGCCGGAGCAGGGGGGGAGAGTGATCGTTCATCGACAGTCTTTCTCGACGGGGCGCTGAGATGGGTGCTTTACGGGCTGACACGAAACGCCACCCGGTCTAAAACCTCCCCGGCCTCGGCCACAATCTCCACCCTCCACGCACCAAGGTGGGCCGGGCGGTTCAGCGTCACGCGGCTCCAGGTTCGCGTGCGGGGGTGGGCAATGATCAGCGGCACCTCGCAGTATTTCTGGCCCTCGTGATAATAGACGTGGGTGAGGGTATGCGGCACAGTCTGTGAGTAGACCACCATC
>WTHE01000025.1 GCA_011523315.1 Candidatus Binatota bacterium | reverse complement strand
ACAGTCCCAGTTGACCAGCCGTGTGCCACGGAAAATCAGGCCGTCTTCAAACAGCCGAAAAAAGGTCCAGGATACGGCTCGGGCGCACACCGGGTCCATGGTGAACCGCTGCCGGTCCCAGTCGCACGAACAGCCCATGGCCTGCTGCTGGCTGACGATGCGAGCCTGGTACTGCTCTTTCCAGTCCCAGATTCTTTCCACCAGGGCGTCGCGGCCGATATCGTGGCGGGTTTTTCCCTCCAGCTCCAGCAGCCGCTTCTCAACCACCGCCTGGGTGGCGATGCCGGCATGATCGGTCCCGGCCATCCACAGCGTGTTGTCGGCCAGCATGCGGTGCCAGCGGGTCAGCATATCCTGCATGACATTATCCATGGCATGGCCCATGTGCAGCGCGCCGGTCACATTCGGCAGCGGCATCATGATGACATAGCGGTGCGGGTTGTCGTCGGGGATGGCGGCAAAGGCTTTGGCCTCAGCCCACTGCCGGGATATGTGCTGCTCAAGGCCGGACGGATCGTATTGGGGCGCAAGGGCTTGCGGCATGCTGAGCCTCCTCGGGGAAGCGGGTCAAGAGCCTGTTGCCTTTCCAGCTCTGACCGGGGCAACGCCCCCCGGTGTACACAAAAAAAGGGCCGGTCTCAATACAAGAGTGGCCCCGTACCCAATGCGAAAGGGGGGACTTGAACCCCCACGGGTTTTACCCCACAGGATCCTGAATCCTGCGCGTCTGCCAATTCCGCCACTTTCGCCCGGTAGCAGGATGTATTAGCCGACACCGCTTGTGGGTGTCAATCCCACATGGCGCGCCGCCTGGGCCGCTGTAGAGACACAGCTCTGGTCCCGACTATGCATTTCGGCTAAGACAGACAGGAACGTAAACAAGGAGGGACTCCCCATGACCACAGAAAATCCGGCCGAAAATCTGGCCAATGTTGACGGGGCCATTGATTGTGACGGGCATATCCTGGAGCCGCCCGATTTATGGGAAACCTATCTGGACCCTCAATACCGGGAGCGGGCGATTCGGATTCGGACCAACGACGAGGGGCTGGAGTACCTGGAGTTTGACGGGCAGGCGTCCAGGCTGGTGCGTGCCGGCATGCCGGGGATGATGGGCGCAATGGGTGCCGAAGACATCGTGCCCAGCCCCGAGCGCACCTATCTCAGGGGTGCTCCGTACGGCTCCATGAACGCCAAGGAACGCGTTGAGCGGCTCAACCGGGAAAAGCTGTCCAAAGCCATCCTGTACCCCACGATCGGCCTGCTGTGGGAGGCCGAAGTCCAGGATCCCGAGATCTCGGCCGCCTATTGCCGAGCCTATAACCGCTGGATTGTTGATTTCTGCTCCGAGTCGGGCGGCCGTCTTGTCCCGATTGCGCATGTGCCGGCCAGCAACCCCCAGGAAGCGGCCCGCGAGTTGGAGCGGGCGGTGCAATCCGGGGCTAAAGGCGGCTTTATCGCGCCATTCTCGTGGGACAAAAAAGCGCCGGGTCATCCCGATTTCGATCCGCTGTGGGCGACCGCCCAGGAACTCGACGTACCCCTGGCCATCCACCCCACGTTTGAGCCGCCGAGCCATACGGTGCACACCCGCTTTGACGATCTGCGGATGGGTGAACCGGTTGATTTCAACTGGTACTTTGACGTACTGGTCGCTCAGGGCATGCAGCAGTGTCTGGTCTCCCTGTTCCACTACGGCGTGTTCGAGCGCTTTCCTCAGGTCAAGGCGGTGATCCTGGAATCGCAGGCCGGCTGGATCGGCTATCTGCTCGACCGGATGGACGCGGTGTTTGAGGGTCCCCTGTCACGCTCGACCCAACTGAAGGAACCGCCCAGCACCTACTTCCGCCGCCAGTGCTGGATCTCGGCCGACCCCGACGAGAAAGCCCTGTCGCAGATCATCGAATTTGTCGGCGCCGACCGCTTCTTCTGGGCCTCGGATTTTCCGCATGCGGATCATAGCCCTGATTACATGCCGGCCCTGCAACGCCTGGTCACGCCACTGTCCGATACGGCTCGCCGGCAGATCATCGGCGAGAATGTGGCCCAGGTGTACAAGTTGGGCGACTGATGAGTCAACAGACTCGGGGAAAAGAGCAACGGCGCACGGCGGGAGGCTTGAGGGAATTATTCAGCGGGGCTTGCGGGCTCCATGCCGGATGTGAAGAATCTCGACCCGGTCGTCTCGGACGGTGAACAAAATCCGATAGCGATGCCGGCGCCGGCCATACAGCAGCTGTCGAATGGTCTCCGGAAAAGCACTATCTTCTGGAGCGACGGGGCAGCGTTCAGGAAACGAGCGTAAGGTCTGCATGGCCTCAACAAGCCCTGTGTACCAGCGGGCAGCTGCCAGAGGAGCATCCTCAGCAATCCATCGGTAGGCGTCTTCCAGGTCCGCTTCTGCTGAGGGTTGGATATGGACCCGATAGGTCATGCCGAGGGAATCTCATATTTTTTTCGGAGATCCTCCAAGGCGTCTTCGATTGGGCGGCCTTCTCTCCGTTGCAAGGAGGCCAAGCCGCGTTTGATGCCCTCAATCGCTTCGAGCCGTTCGACAGCGTCCAACAGCTTTTGGTAGGATTTTGTGTCTTGGACGATCAACTCGGCCTTACCATGAATGGTCAGAATCCGGGGCCGACCGGTTTTTTTCATCTGCTTGAGATGAGCCTTCGCGTTGCGCTGAAAGTCGGACAGGGAATGAATATCAGTGAGCTGGATCATAACGGCTCCATGCAATTTACTGTGAATAGCATGTTATCAGGGGTCCTCCACTGCCGCAATGAAAAACGGACAGGCAAGAGTGGAAAAGAGAGTGGAAAAGAGAGTGGAAAAGAGAGTGGAAAAGAGAGTGGAAAAGAGAGTGG
>WTHE01000610.1 GCA_011523315.1 Candidatus Binatota bacterium | reverse complement strand
GGTCGGCTTGCCTTTTCGGTCGTGCTTGTGACAGTCTGGCCGAGCACAGACCACCAGACCGAGCCACAAAGGGGGAGCCATGGACGCTGCAACGGAACGCTACACCGCCGGCATTCACCAGCTTGAAGAAAAACTGCTGCCCTTTTTGCGGACGATGGAGACCTATCAGGAACAGCTGCATATGTCGCGCCTGGCCGAGCAGCGGGATGGCCTGGAAGCCACGGTCGGCGAGCTGTTTCACGACCTCAAGATCGAGTTGGCCGACCTCGCTCCCCCCCAGCAGCTGAACGAATTTCACACCGGTTTTGCCAAGGCGGTTGAGCACTGTGCCGACGCCTACGGAGCGTTTGTCAGCGCTGTCGGGCGAGACTTTGCCATCCGTTTTCTCAAAGGCCGCTTTCTGTTGTGTCAGGGCAAACAGATGTTGTATCGCCTCCGGGCCGACCTGCCGCTGCTCCAGCAGTACTGGGTGCTGCCCGAGGTGCTGCCCGAGCTGGCCCGCCTGGAAAGCCAGAGTGCGGACCTTGACGTACCGGTCGGTCTGATCCGCAAAGAACAGACCGAGCAGCGCTATGCCTACTCGCTATACGTGCCCGAGAACTATACGCCGCACAAAACGTGGCCGCTCATCGTGTGTCTACACGGCGGTTACAGTCGGGACGACGATTACATTCTGACTTGGCTGCGCCTGGCCAAGAGCAAGGGCTACTTGCTGTTGTCGCCCAAATCGTCCCGCGAGACCTGGTCGGCCATTCGCACGCCGGGCACGCCGCCCAACCCGGTCGTCGATCTGCGCTCCATCCGTTTGATGCTTGACGAGGTGTGGGAGACCTACGCGGTTGACCGCAGCCGTGTCTATGCTTCGGGCTTTTCCGACGGAGGGATTTTCACCCATATCCTGGGCCTGAGCTTTCCCCAGCTGTTTGCCGGGATTGCGCCGATTTCCTCCCAGCTCCACACGGCGGCCGATCAACTGCTGCGGCGGGGGCGGGGCCTGGACCTGCCCATCCTGCTCGTCCACGGCGAAAAGGACCCGATCTTTCCCATCGACTTTGCCCGCCAGACCCAGCAGCTGCTCAGCGGACTCGGCTATCCGATCACCTTTCGTGAGATACCTGATTGGGGCCACGCCTATCCCTACAGCATCAACGAAACCGTGGTGCTGCCCTGGTTCGAGAGTCTGGAAGCCAGGTCGGCGGCCTAGCTGTCCGGTGGTGGCGGGGGTAGGCTGAGCGGACGAAAGGACTTCCGAGCTATGCGTCCACAAGTCTATATTGACGGACACGTCGGCACGACCGGCCTGCGTATCCGGGAGTGGCTGGCGAACCGCCGCGATGTCGAAATCATCAGTCTGGCTGCGGAGCAGCGGAAGAGCGAGGCCGCGCGCCGGGAGTGTCTGCTGGCTGCGGACATCGCAGTACTGTGTCTGCCAAACGAGGCTTCTCAACAGGCGGCCGACTGGGTCACAGACAGCCCGACCCGTCTGATTGACGCCAGCACCGCCCACCGGGTGGCAGACGGCTGGGTCTACGGTTTACCCGAGCTGCAACCGGAACAGCGGGATGCCATCCGGGCCGCCAAGCGGGTCGCCAACCCCGGCTGTTATGCCTCGGCCTTTGTGCTGTTGATCCGGCCGCTGATCGACGCCGGTGTGCTGACATCCCAGGCCGGGCTGTCCATCCACGCCCTGTCCGGTTATTCGGGCGGCGGCCGGGCGCTGATCGACAAGTGGGAGGACCCGCAATCGGGGTTGGGCGGGCTGCCCTACGAGGCTCCATATGCGCTGAGCAGCCGCCACAAGCATATCCCCGAGATGGTGTGTTACGCCGGGCTGGACCACGACCCGCAGTTTGTGCCGGCCGTCGGCCCCTTTCGCTGCGGTATGCGGGTCGAGGTGCCGCTCCACGCCTCGCTCCTGCCGCCCGGCACGACGGGTAGAGCGGTGTGGGAGGTTTTTCACCGGCGCTACCAGGATGAACCCTTTGTCAGGCTCGTACCCCAGGGGGCGACGATTGGGGAGCGCAGCCTCAACCCCCAGGCGTGTAATGACACCAACCGGCTGGAACTTCACGTGCTGCCCCATCCCTCGGGCCATATCCTGCTGGTGGCAACGCTGGATAATCTGGGCAAAGGGGCGTGCGGCGTAGCCATTCAGAATTTGAATCTGATGCTGGGTGTGGCCGAGACAACCGGCCTGCCGGTCTAGGCTCAGCCCCAACTAGTCTTTGCCCTCCTTGGACACCAGGTTGAGCGATACCGAATTCATGCAGTAGCGCAGACCGGTCGGCTCGGGGCCGTCCTCGAAGACGTGGCCCAGATGGGCGCCGCAGGAGCTGCACGTCACCTCGGTGCGGACCATGCCCCAGCTGCGGTCTTCCTCGGTTTCCACACTTTCGGCCTCGAGCGGCTGCCAGAAGCTCGGCCAGCCCGTGCCCGACTCGTACTTGGTATCGGAGTCGAACAGGTCCGCCCCGCAGCACGAACACTGGTAGATGCCGGGGTCCTTGGAGTGGGCGTATTTGCCGCTGAAGGCCGGCTCGGTGCCTTTGCCCCGACACACCGCAAACTGGGCCGGGTTCAAAATCTCTTTCCACTCTGCGTCTGTTTTTTCGACTTTTCGCGCCATGCCGATATCCTCCTGCCTGTCGTCTTAGCACGCTCGCACGGCGTACCCAACGGCTGGGTGTTTACAACATCGGAAATGTCGTTTCGACCCCCAGCAGGATTTTCCCCGCGACTTCCGAAATCGGGGGAGCAATAACGGCGTGCTGGCTAAGCACATGCACGTCGCGGAAGTGGCGCTGCAACGGGCTGGTATCCCAGATGGCTGCGGTGCCGGCCGCCTGGTACATCAGGTCAATAGCC
>WTHE01000469.1 GCA_011523315.1 Candidatus Binatota bacterium | reverse complement strand
CGATGATCTCGCCGGCTGGCTGCCCCTGGCTCTCGGCGGGTTCGGTATTCTGGTGCTGCGTCGGGCGGGGCGGCTGGACAGCGCAGCGGCCTTCCTCGGCACGGCGCTCGTCCTCGACTGGCTGCGCATCACCTACTACGGCTATCCGTTGGCTGTGGTGTCCCATCATTTTCAGAACGGTGCCCTGTGGCTGTTCGCCCTGTACATGCTGCCCGACCCGAAAACCACACCTGCACGCCGCTGGGCGCGCTTTGTGCACGCCGCTGCTGTAGCGCTGCTGGCCTTTGTGTTGGCAGAGTGGTGGTACTGGACGGACACGTTTCTGTGGGCACTGTTTTTCCTGGCACCGCTCGTTCCGGTTTTGAATCGGCTGGCCGAAAGACGAGCGGCCGGCGCGTCTGTCTATGTGAAGGAGGATGTGTCTATGCACCACGTTCGGATTGCCGGTCTGCTGCTGTGTGGTCTGGTGCTTAGTCCGAGCCTGGCCCACGCCTTTTGCGGGTTTTACGTGTCGGGGGCGGATGCCAAGCTGTACAATTCGGCCTCACAGGTCGTGCTTGTTCACGACGAAGATCACACCGTCCTGACCATGGTCAACAACTACCGGGGCGAGCCTGAAGAGTTTGCCCTGGTTATCCCAGTGCCCGTTATCCTCGAACGCGAGATGGTCCGGGTGATTGACCCCAAGGTCATTGAGCACCTTGATGCCTACTCGGCCCCGCGTCTGGTGGAGTATCACGATCCAGATCCGTGTCTGTATGCCGAGGGCTTGCCCGACCGTGCTGGCCGTCTCGCTGGTGGTGAGATGAGGATGCAGAGTGCAAGAGCTGTTAAAGCCACAACCCTCGGGGTGACGGTCGAAGCCGAATACACCGTTGGTGAGTACGATATTGTCATCCTGTCCGCTGAACAGTCCGATGGGCTGGAGACTTGGCTGCGCCAGAACGACTATACGATCCCGCTCGGCGCGGCCTCAGTCCTGGCCCCCTACATCCGCAGCGGAATGAAGTTTTTTGTGGCCAAGGTGAACCTCACGGAGCATGCCCGCTCGGGCTTTACCTCGCTGCGGCCCCTCCAGTTCGCCTTTACCTCGCCCCGGTTCATGCTGCCCATCCGCCTCGGGATGCTGAATGCCGACGGTCCCCAGGACCTGCTGATCTATTTTTTGACCAGACGGTACCGGGTCGAGGTCACCAACTATCGCAACCCCAGGATCCCGAGTGACAAAGAGATTCCGGTGTATGTCAAACAGGAGTTCAAGCGGTTCTATACCGACCTGTTTCAGACCGCGACCGACACAGAAAACCAGCGCGCTGTGTTCACCGAGTACGCCTGGAATATGGGCTGGTGTGACCCCTGCGCGGCCAACCCGTTATCGGTCCAGGAATTGGAATCCTTAGGGGTGTGGTGGCTGACGCCGGACCCTGCCGCTCCAGGTTTTGCGCCCGGCGGCGGTCTGCCCGTTTTCGTGACCCGTCTCCACGCTCGCTACGATGGCCAACATTTCCCCGAGGATCTCAAGTTCAAGCTGACCGGCGATGACACGAATTTTCAGGGCCGCTATGTGCTGCGCCACGCCTGGAAGGGCGAGGCATCTTGTCCGGCGGGTGAGGAGTATCGGCGGCAGCTGGCCCAACGGCACCGAGCCGAAGCGCGCACCCTGGCCTCGCTGACCGGCTGGGATCTGAATGAAATCCACGACCGCATGGCGCTGAAGGAGTCTGACCGAGAGGAGACGTGGAGCGAGCGAATGAAGTTGCTGTTTGGACAATGACGAATGTTGGATTGATTGATGAGTTTGGAGAGCGAATCAGTCATCTCTTCCGAAGCCTGGTGGTTTACGTATCGGCTCCCGTGGGGAGATTCCCAGTTCTACATTACCGGACGGCTTGAATAGCTTGTGGATCGCGGTTCCGAGATTCTTGGCCGGGGCAGTGTTCTCTGGTGCGGTTTGCCTTATCCCTGCTGTCGCGAGGGCTTCAAGCGTCTCCACAACGAAGCTCGCCGCTTGCTCGACCTCACCGTCAGTCGTGAAGCGGCCGAAGCTGAAGGGGGGGTCGCTCTAAACTTTCGCCGTTCACAACAAATGATTTCTGCCCTACGCAAGAAGCCGCTCCAGCCGCCACTCCAGCGCGTCTTTTCGGGGTCGCATACTCTGTTGACCCGGAAAAATGATCTCCTGGCCCTCTAGGTCAAGCAAAGGCTTATTGTCCGCAATCCGTTTGTCAACGACCTTCGATACGTGCCACTTCATATCCGGTCCAGGCGCGATAACGTGTTGATCTAGCGCCCAGTGGAAGTTCGGCGTCAGAGCGATACCGTTGCGCGGGTCGTCGTCCTGGGACTCTGAGTGCGGAATCAAGTGGGCGGCTTCCACGAGAATGCGACTTTCTGGAACGATCAAGCGCCAGCCCGAAGCAGCGCACCGATAGTCGTAGGCTTCGAGAACGAGGCGGCGAAAAGCTCTATCCCGCGTGTAAGCAGAGGGCGGCGCCTCGTGGACGGCATGTCCGCCGGCAACCGCCTCCCGGAGCCCACGTTCGTAGCTATTCGATTCGCGATAGGAGGTGATTTTCTTGTTGAGCGCCTGTTGATGATCGGGGAACCATTTGCGGATGAGGTGTTCTCTCATTGTTTCGCGGTCCGAAGAACTTTGCATATATCTGAAAAGCTCGGAGTCAATCTCAGCTTTCGTATAACCCTCGCCTTTGAGCGTCCAGAAGGGCGTATTGAGATAGCGGAAGGGGTTGTCTGGTCTGTCTTTATCATCTGGCTTTGCTGCGATTGTGAAATACTCACTAAAGGTTTCTCTCAACGCAGGGTTGAGTTGAACGAGCCCGTCTGTGATGGCACCGGACTCTACAAGGT
>WTHE01000780.1 GCA_011523315.1 Candidatus Binatota bacterium | reverse complement strand
CCAGGACATCGGGCTGTTCGTGGTCAGCAACCAGCTGATTGTGCAGATTGCCCTGCCGGAGCCGGGCAACGGCAGCGGGCAGCCCAGACGCTTTGAGCAGGTCGTGCCGCTGCCCGACGGGGTCAAGTCTACCGGCATCCAGGCGCGCTATGCGTCTGGCGTGCTTGAAGTAGTACTCCTGCTGTCAAAACGGATCTCTGCCCGGCGCGTGCCGATCCAAGGGGTGTGAACCGCCCCGCGCCAGCCCGTATGACCGTCCCCGCTGCCTCTGGCTCCGCCCCGCCCTGGACGCCCGGCCTGCGGATTTACAACCTGTTTCCGCTGCTGGCCGGTCCCCTGCCGAGCTGGCAGCCGCATCTCGAGCGAGCCCGGCGGATGGGCTTCGACTGGGTATTTATCAACGCCTTCCACGCTGCGGGCTACTCGGGCAGCCTGTACGCGATCAAGGACTACTACAGTGTCGATCCGCGTTTGCTGGACCCGAACGCCGGCCGGCCCCAGGTCCAGCTGAAACGCATGCTGCGGGCGGCCAAGCGGCTCGGCCTCAAGGTCATGATGGACCTGGTCATCAACCACACCGCTTTCGACTCGGTCCTGGTTGCCCGATACCCCGATTGGTACAAGTACGACGCCGCCGGCAAACGGGTCCACCCCAGTGCCAGGGATGGCAGGAAAAAGGTCGTGTGGGGTGATCTGGTCGAAATAGACAACGCTGGCAGCCCGGACCGTGAGCAGCTGTGGCAGTACTGGCTCGATTTGCTCAGGCACTACGCCGGGTTGGGATTTGACGGCTTTCGGTGCGACGCAGCCTATAAAGTCCCGACCGCGCTGTGGACCTTTCTCATCCAGGAGCTGAAACGCTCCTACCCCGACCGTCTGTTTGTGGCCGAGTCCTTGGGCTGTCCCATTGAGCAGACCGTGCAGCTGGCCCAGTCCGGGTTCGACTATGTGTTCAACAGCTCAAAGTGGTGGGACTGGAACGGCCGCTGGTGCGTCAACCACTACCAGCGCACGGCGCCCTGGGCGCCGTCGATCAGCTTTCCCGAATCGCACGATACCGAGCGCCTGGCCACCGAACTGGACGGCGACCGGGCTGCGGTCAGGCAGCGCTACGCGTTTGCCGGCCTGTACGCGAGCGGGGTGATGATGCCGATGGGCTTCGAGTACGGGTTTCGGCGTCGGCTCGATGTGGTCAAAACCCGGCCCCAGGACTGGGAAGAGCCGGTTTGGGATTTGCAGGATTTCATTGCCGACGTGCACCGCATCAAGATGACCTACCGGGTGTTCAACGAGGAGGGGCCGATCCGCCTGCTGCGGGTGCGCAACCGCGCAGTGTTTGCGTGTGTCAAATCGAGCCGGGACGGGACGGAGCGCGCGCTCTTGTTGCTGAACAAGGACCCCCGCTATCCCCAGCGCTGCTGGCTGGGCAGCCTGGGACGTGTGTTTGCCCCGCCTGAGCGCATTGATGACCTGGCTCTGGACGGGCGTTTGCACCATACGCCGGACTTTCGGACCGGCCGGCTCAAACCGGCCGGCGTGAACGTGCTGTACTATCGCCGAGAAGGAGAGGGTGGGGCTGTCCGGCCTACATCGTCAGAAAGGTGTTGATCGCCCGCTTGCCGTCCACCACCAGCGTCGTCTCGACGCTGTCTATGGCCGGCTGGGTGGTGAGTTCCAGGGTGTCCTGGATATTGTTGACCGCCTGCTCATTCACCTCGGCCAGAATGTACAGCTTGCGCTTGCCCAGATCGGCCACCGTGTTCATGATTCTGACCCCCTCAGACGGCTGCATCAGGCGTCGCTGGATCACGCTGGCTGCTGAGCGATTTTGCGCAACGGTCGCCCCGGCGCGCCATGTGATGGTGATCAAAAACTGCATGGGGTCCTCCTGTGGCTGAGCGGGCAGGATCGTATGCCGCTTCTACCCCTGATGGTGTTTGGCTGTCAAGTTCGTTCATGAACGCAGACCCCGCTCTTTCGCCACCGGGCGACCGCGCCGGTTTGTCTGGACCGATGCTGCCGAAAAGAGCGGCAGGTGCTGCGAATTTCTTGGGCAGATCCTGTGGCCGCCGGGCTGCGGCCCGCTCCACTCTGCGCCCGCGCTGACGCAAAAACGGCCGCCTGCTTGCCCGCCGCATGTTTTCATACAATCTTCATATGGGTGGTATGTAAATTGCTTATTCTCTCTCAAGGGACATGTTACATAGTGAGGTACACTGCCTATCCTATGGAAGAGAGACGTGTCACATGAGTACGCACCACATCAAACGGATTGGGGTGTTGACCGGGGGCGGCGATGCGCCCGGCCTGAATCCGGCGCTGAAAGCCATTGTCTATAAGGCGACCGTCCTGGGCATTGAGGTCATCGGCCTGTATGACGGCTGGCACGGCTTGCTGGACGAAGGCTGTCAGGAGTGGGCTCGGCTGGAAGATCATATGGTTCGGCGTTGGGACCGTGACGGCGGGACGAATCTTGGCTCGTCCCGGACGAATCCGTTTCGCACCCCCCTGCCGGACCAGACTGAGCCGAGTGATCGCTCAGAGGAAGTGCTGACCAATATCGAGCGCTTGCAGCTTGACGCGGTGATTGCGCTGGGCGGGGAAGACACGCTGGGGGTTGCGGCCAGGCTGTGCCGGCAGGGCGGCAAGGTTGTCGGCATCCCCAAGACTATCGACAACGATCTGAACCGGACCGACTACACGCTGGGCTTTGATACGGCGCTGCGCAACTGTGCCGAAGTGATCGAACAGGTCCGCACCCCGGCCGGCTCCCACCATTGGGTGCAGGTCGTCGAGGTCATGGGCCGCCACGCCGGACACCTGGCCCTGTGGAGTACCATGGCGGGTGGGGCGGCCATGGTCCTGATTCC
>WTHE01000684.1 GCA_011523315.1 Candidatus Binatota bacterium | reverse complement strand
CGGTCCCGAACTGGGCGACGTGGCGGCGGGCGAATCAGCACGCGCACCTGGTCTACGCCCTGGCTCGGCCGGTGCTGCGGGGCGAGCAGGCGCGACCGACGCCGCAGGCGTGTCTGGCTCGCGCCGGGGAGTATCTGGCGGCCACGCTGCACGCGGACCTGGCGTACCCTGCGGTGCTGGCTCACAACCCCCTGGAGTGGGCCAGTCAGGGGCGCTATCGGACGGACTGGCTGCGCCAGGAGCCGTACACCCTGGCCGAGCTGGGCGAGGCGATCCCGTTTGGGTGGCGGCGGCCTCGGCGGCCGTTGACGGTGTACGGGCGGAACGATGCGCTGTTCCGGGCGGGGATGAAGTGGACGGGTCGGCCGCGCCATTGGGGCGACTGGCCGGGCCTGGCGACGTACCTGGCGGCCATGAACGCGGAGTTTGTCCTGCCGCTGGGAGAGCGGGAGTTAGGTGGGATCGTCAAGAGTATCCGGCGGATTCAGTCCAAGAACTTACAGAGCGGGCAGACGCAGCGGACGTTCTCGTTTCTCCAGGCGGCGCGGGGTCGGAAATCCGGTCAGGCGCGGCGGGAACGCACGGCAGATCGAGACGCGGCTATCGTAGCGGCTGTGCAAGCGGGTGAGTCCATGCGGAGCATAGCGCGGAGATGTGGACTCAATCCCAGTACGGTGCTTCGGATGTTGCGAAGGGAGGGTGTTGCATGAACCAAAGCAGGATGATGTGCCTTTTGGGCTCCTGAAAAGTGATTGAAAATTAGGTCCCCTCCTCGCTGGTCTGACGAAATTTTTTACGGGACGCCGATAGGAGGGGTGAAACGCCGGATTTGTGCGAAGGAGCGACCTATGGAGAGTCAAACTATCGAACTTGGTGCAGCCACCCTGGCCGCCTTACAGGCACTGGTCCCGCCGCCTGGCATGACCCCGCTGGCGTGGGTCGCCTTAGGGGTCGGCCTCGGACAGCTCGTGCTGCTCACGGTCGGGCTGGGGCTGATGTACCGGAGCAATACGAGCCGCGAGCAGCAAACCCGCGCCCAGGCCCAGGCGGAGGCACAACGCCACGCCGAAGCGATGGAAGCCTTACGCCTCCAAGCCATCGCCAGCCGCGAGCAGCACGAAGAAACGCTCGACGCCTTACGCCAACAGGGCGACGCCTTACGGACCCTGATCGAACGCACCGCGCCGGCCCGCGCCTAGCGGCCGTTCCTGAGGAGGCAGATATATGGACAACCGCCAGTTCGACAGGGTTCTGAAAGATTCCATAACGGATGTGACCATGGGGCGGGAAGGCAATGATGTGACCATCGAGGCAAAGGGAGTCTGCACGGCCATCGTCTCAGGGTATGGCTCCAACTGGTCGCTCACTATCCGGTCCGAGGAGGATGGCATGGTGAGGAACCGTCACCACGAGAGCCGCATGGAGGCTTTACTCTTCCTGGGACAGTACATCGAGGCAGAACGCCACGCCCTTCGGGATATTGACCCCATGTCGGTCCCCACGGGGTAAACAAGGATTCCAGGCTATGAATAACATTCTCCTTAGCGCGGGGTTGGTGCTGCTACTGTCGGCGGGCTGCACCCCGTCCCTCCCCTTTCAGTTCCATCAGGGGAGCCGGGCCGACGGCATCGTGTCCTTCCAGCAACCCCTCACCCTGCTGGACTACCCAAAGCCAAACTACCAAGACCTACAGAGCCAGGCTAAGAGGCTATGCAAAAACTGGGGCTATGAGGATGCCTCCCTGCTCACCTCCGACCCGACAGCCACGGAGGATGAGATTACCGCCATGGCCATGTTGGGGGCGGAGTGCATAGAGAGAGATCTGTTAGGAGTGTGCGAAACCCAAGCGTTTCGCCTGACTTACCAATGCACCGACCCAAAGTAGACACTTTGTCCGTTATCAGACGTAGCGGGCGGAGCGGCCGAGAGCGAGTGTCGAAAAATCAGGGACTTACCGGCGTGGTCGAGATCGGCGCGGCTGAACGATTTAAGGCAAACGGGGACTCTGGCCGAACAAACCGCAAACCAGGAGGAGAAAGGAAGGCCCAGGACGGCGGCTCAGGCTCGATGGCTGGGTGTTGTATTGCTGCCGTCTCCCTTCTGCCTGCCCCCTCCTCCTGTCCTCCGGTGCTCGTAGTGTGTCGTGGTGGTTCAATCAGCTGGTAGGTTAGGAGCAAGCCATGTTTTCGCTTCGCTCAAACGCTTGGTCAGGGCTGCGCCCCGACACCCCATCGGCCGCGCCGGCGGTTCGCTCCTCGCTGCCGCTCACCCCCCGCGCCAGGGCAAAGACGGCCGCCCGCCCGGCGTTTGGTCGTATGGGGGACGCTTGACCCGCTCCCCCATGATCCCCTCGGGTAACACTAGGCCCTGGCGCAGATCAGCGCGCCCCGAGCGCCATACAGGGCCGTCAGCGGCCGTAATCAGTTCGGCCTTTACTAGACCCTCACCAGCGAATAGGGGCTTACAGCGGCGCTCTGGTGGCGAAAAGGGCGGGACGTGGCATAATGCCGGGGAACAAAACGACGAAAGCCCCGAGGCTTGCATTCCAGGGGGCTTTCAGAACAGACAACCCGGATGGGGCCGGGCAGTTTCCGAAGTAGGGAAACCCTACCCTACCTCCCCCCGCTGCTCAAGTCCCATCCCCCGACCGATGAGGGGAGGGGCGGCCCGTGCAGCAGCTCATATTACCCGGTATCGACTTTGTTCCGATCCAGGTCCGGCGCTACGGCCTGCGCGAATTTCATCACTACCCGCTGGCGTCCTACGGCAAGAACGCGGCGGGGATCTGGCTCGGCTCGCGGCGGATGCCGCCGGCGCAAGCCTGGACCCTTCCCGAACTGGAGCTCGGGCGGACGGCCAACAGCATCCCGGCCCTGATTTTCGACGTAGATCGGCCCGACTGGGGGCTGGATATTTTCGATGGAGCGGTGCCGGTCCCGAACTGGGCGACGTGGCGGCGGGCGAATCAGCACGCGCACCTGGTCTATGCCCTGGCCCGGCCGGTGCTGCGGGGCGAGCAGGCGCGGCCGACGCCGCAGGGGTGGCTGGCGCGGATCGGGGAGTATCTGGCGGCCACGCTGCAAGCGGACCTGACCTACAATGCGGTGCTGGCTCACAACCCCCTGGAGTGGGCCAGCCAGGGCCGCTACCGGACGGACTGGCTGCGCCAGGAGCCGTACACCCTGGCCGAGCTGAACGAGGCGATCCCGTTTGGGTGGCGGCGTCCTTGGCGGCCGCTGACGGTGTACGGGCGGAACGATGCGCTCTTTCGGGCAGGCATGAAATGGACGGGCCGGCCGGCCCATTGGGGCGACTGGACGGGCTTGGCGACGTACCCGGCAACCCTGAACGCCGAGTTTGTCGCACCGCTGGGGGAGCGGGAGCTAGGCGGGATCGTCAAGAGTATCCGGCGGATTCAGACCAAGAACTTGCAGAGCGGGCAGACGCAGCGGACGTTCAGTTTTCTCCAGGCGGCGCGGGGCCGCAAAGGCGGCCGGGTGTCGGGAGCCAAGCGCCGTGCTGACACTCTGGAACGAGACACGGCTATCGTGGCTGCGGTGCAAGCAGGCGAGTCCATGCGGGCTGTGGGGCGGGCCTACGGCCTCAGTGATTTTGCCGTGCGCCATATCGTCAAGCGGGGTGCGATATGAAGCCAAAGCAGGATGATGTGCCTTTTTGGCTCCTGATAAGTGATTGAAAATACGGCCCCTCCCTCGCTGGTCTGAAAAAATTTTTCTGCAAGGACGAAAACATGGCTCAGGTTCTGATTCAGATCGTGACGAATAACCAGGGCGAGGTAAGCTTGGAGTACCTGGCGGACTTGGTGCGGCTCTTCCCTCCAGAGGAGATCGTCAAGCTGCTGACCCACTTTGCGGCCGAGTTGGACAAGGACGCCACGGAGTTGCAGACCGGCCTCCAGGTCGGCAAGCTGCCGCCGTGGGTCAGCCAGACGCCGACCGCGCCTGAGTCGAGTTGAGGCCTGGCCCTGCGAGGAGAAAAGACCATCGGAGGTCATGCGGAGAATTCGCTATGAAGAATTTGGAACAGTACAAAGATGATCTAGAACGGCTCATCGCAACCGGTGAAGTTTTAGAACTCGTTATGGCGTACGAGTGTGACCCAGAAGCGCTCAAAAATCTGGAGGAAGAATTAAGAGAAAGAGGAGAGAATGTTTTCAAAAAGCTGCCTTTCTCTGCCGAATATCAAGCTTGGTATTCAGAAGCAGGGGCACTCATACGTCAATTACTGCCCGACCGTCTCGATGATTTCACCAGTTATTACGAGAAGCCAAAGACGCGTAAGGAAGTGACGTATGAGAGCTACCGGATATCCGACTACCTTATGGGCCTTCGGATAACTCGGACGGGATTTGCAGGAGAGATTGTTGGTCCTTCCGCAGCGATTCCTCGGTTTCGACAGCAACTGGCGATAGTCAAAGCTGTCAAACAGCGCTTTGAAAGCTCGCTCTTCGACATCAGACAGCTCGTGCAGGCTGATCTGTTCGACTCCGAACTGGAGGCCGCGAAGGCCCTCGTGAAGAATGGCTTTCTCAGGGCGGCTGGCGCGGTAGCAGGGGTGGTCATGGAAAGTCACCTTGCCCAAGTCTGCCAAAACCACGCCATCCCAATCCGCAAGAAGAAACCAACCATCGGAGACTTTAATAACGCATTGAAAGAGGCAGATGTGATCGATCTACCTCGGTTCAGACTCAACCAACATCTCGGTGATATCCGAAACCTGTGTGACCATAAAAGAGGCGCTGACCCCACAGAAGAACAAGTGAATGGCCTTGTGGATGGCGTGATGAAACTCAAGAAGACACTGTTTTGAGGACATGCCGGCTCATTCTCCCCGAAAGTTGACAGTTTGGGCGTTATCAGTCGGCGCGGGGCCGGAAAGGCGGCCGAGTGCCAGGGAGAGACCCAGGCGGGGATAGCCGGGCGGCACGAGATAACGCAGCAAGCTGTTGCCCTGATTCTCCGCCGGAATCGTAACAATATACAAGCGAAGCCGAAGCAGGATGATGTGCCCTGGGGGCTCCTGATAAGTGATTGTAAATACGGCCCCCCCTCGCTGTTCCGAAAAATTTTTTTGCACCGGGCCACTGACGGGGTAGGGCTCGGGATTTGTGCGAAGGAGACGACGATGGAACCGATGTTTGAGGCTGGGCGGCTGAGCCTAGTCGAGCAAACGAGCCTGGAGATCCAACAGGCCGGTCTGGAGATTCAACAGGCCAGCCTGGAAATCCAACGCGCCAGTCTGGAAGTCCAGCAGGCCAGCTTGGTCGCCCAACAAAGCGGCAACGATATTGTCTTCTGGATCGGCATTACCCAAGCGGCCGTGGCGCTCACTGTTGGCTTGATCCAGGCCGGGGTGGTGGGCTGGGGGATTCGCTACATGATTCGCATGGGCGAGCGGCGCGAACAACACCACGCCGACCGCCACGAGGAAACGATGGAAGCCTTACGGCAGCAGGGCGACGCCTTACGGACCCTGATCGAGCGCACCGCGCCAGCCCAACCGTGACACGAGGGCTGAGGAGGCCGATATGGGGCAGGTCCTGATTCAGATCGTGGCGGATGACCAGGGCGCGGTGCGCTTGGAGTACATGGCCGACTTGGTGCGCCTCCTCCCCCCCCGAGGAGATCGTCCGGCTGCTGGACCACTTTGCAACCGAGCTGGACAAGGACGCCCAGGAATTGCAGGCTGGCCTCCAGGTCGGCAAGCTGCCGCCGTGGGTCAGCCAGCCGCCGCCTCGGCCGAGGCCCTGACCGAAGGTGGGCACTTTAGCCGTTATCAGCCCCGATTCACATTCGCCGCTAAAGGATGACAGATAGGTCCTTATCAGACCATTTCCAGGTTACAGAGAAAGGGGTAGGTCCGATGCGATCTCTTCTGCAAGGGGTGCTTGTCCTCTGGTGTATCATGGCTCCCGCTCAGGCCGCCGTCCTGGAGAGTCCTTCCGTTGGGGCGTATCTCTCTGGCATCGGCTTTATTTCGGGCTGGAAATGCGACGCTACCGCGATCACTGTCAGGCTTGACGGGGGCGCTCCGATCCCCGTGCTGTACGGCAATGAGCGGCTCGATACCCACGTTTCGCGGGGTGGGCCGTGCCAGCAGCGCAATACCGGCTTCATCATGCAGATCAATTGGGGCGAGCTGGGCGACGGCGACCATACCATTGTCGCCGCTGATAACGGTCGCGAGTTTGCCCGCGCCACGTTCTCGGTGATGACCACTGGCGAGTCGTTTCTGCCAGACGCCGCGGGAGAATGTACGATCCGCGATTTTCCAGCGCCAGGCGAAAGCGCGCGCTTCGTCTGGAGCACCAGCACGCAGCACTTGGAGTTGGTGGGCATGGGACGCCCTCCCCAAGAGCCACCTGCCCCACTCATCACCACGGCCAAGCTGTATTGGGCGACCGTCAAAACCATCCAGCGCGCCAATCTCGATGGATCACAGGTCGAAACGCTCTTTACCAGTGGCGAGCGCCGCAGCGAACCCCGCGCCTTGGCGGTCGACTACGGCCGAGGGCACATGTATTGGATCAGCGCGGAGTCTGACATCTGGCGAGCGAATCTCGACGGCTCGCAGGCGAGCCTGCTGATCCCTCGGGCGACGGAGTGGGGGTGGCGCTACAGGATCGCGGTCGATACGGCCAGTGGCAAAGTGTACTGGTCAGGTCAAGAGCACGGCCCAGATCGAGAGCGGCAGGATGTACTCCAGCGAGCCAATGGGGACGGGACCCAGATCGAAACTGTCCTGGCCGGGCATGAAACAGCCTTCGTGCTCGATTCCGCTACCGGAAAGCTCTACTTCACCATCCGAAATGCCGGCCGCTACGAAATGCGCCGGATGAATCTGGACGGCTCCCAGCAAGAAATCCTCTTTGACCTCAACACGAGTTGGACCCCCCGGGATATCGCCGTGGATGCGACCGCAGGATTATTCTACTGGGCGACCGTAGGCGAAATCTGGCAGGCGTCCTTCAATGGGATCGGACGCAAGCGCCTGTACTCCAGCGCGGAGGGGGGGGAGTTCGAGGCGCGTGGCCCCAATGACGTGGCGATTGATCCCGCTGCGGGCTATCTCTACTGGACAGAGGATCTGCACTACGGCGGCAGCGGAGGCCGTCAGGACGAAATTCGTCGAACCCGTCTGGATGGCTCGCAACTGACCATCCTCTTCAGCGTGGATATTGCGACATCGCCTGGGCTCAGGGATATCGTGCTCGTTCGCCCCTAGTACCAACGCGGCGCAGCCTAGAAGAGAATCCAGAGGGATACGGCCCAGGCACCCAGGCCCATGAGCGTAAATAGGAAGTTACCAAGTGGCGGGGTAACGTGTTGATGCAACGGAATAAAGGGGGCCGGAAGTCCGAAGTAAAAGTACGCGGTGGCACCCACCGCTACGGGAATCTTGGCCCACAGACCGAACAAACTGGCGACCCAGGCAATGCCCCACACCAGCAGTATCCATGGGATCATGCTGACAATAAGCGGGCCAGCGGGTTCGCTGGGCTCATTCACGTAATAATCTCTTTCTCCCCCTTGTTGGGCTGTGGAGTACCTGGCGCTGTTACCCATCACACTCAATTTCTCGTGTCCCTGTCCACACATAGGGGTCAATGCACCCTTATCCCGTGCCCACCAGGGTTGCGGCGTAGGTGAATGTTGCCGTGACAATGCCAATTCCGATAACGAGACCAGCGAAAAAAAGGTCGTATATCCACCTCAACCTCGCCCTACGGCGGACTAGCAGTATCCGGCCATCGTGCACGATGGCCTACAACAGCGCTACGGTAGCGACCACCGCCAACCCAAAATATTGGGAAAGACCCAGACCGCTTCGACCATGATCGCCGTGCTCGTATTCATCCAGGACGGAAGTTGGCACATTGCCCGTTCTCGGTCGCTGTCGCCCGCCCAGCCGGGTTGTTGGCGATGGCGTTGCAGTTCTCGCGCTCAATGGTAATAGGGAACATCTCAAAGCACTGGGCGGAGAAAGGCGAGGCCGTCCGATGACCAAAGCTTTCCTGTTGATTGGATGCGTATGGAGTAGCCTATTGGCTCCCATGTCAGCCGAAGCATTCTCCTGGCTCTATGACGGAAAATTCGGCGAGGAGCCGCGAAAATTATCTGTTCTCATCGGCTCGAACGGCGGCCGTGAACGGAGAGCCACGGGCGACATGGCCGGCATCATTTTCGGGTGCGACTTCGACAACAGACATGTGACCCTCACTCTTCACCCGAAATCCAGTCCGAATCTTCCCCGCAATACCACGCTCACCAATGTCCAGTTCCAGTTCGATCAGAAGCCAGTGCTGCGGCAAACATGGGATTGGCTCGACGAACAGACTCTGGCTGGCAAGCTCATAGCGGGAGACCTCCTTAACGAGGCGATTGAGTCCGCTCAACTCGTCGTAGAAATAGGAATCGGCAACACCTTGCATTTGGATCTGGCGGCCGCCCGCGATGATTTGCTGGAGTTCAAAAGGCGCTGTCGGAAAGCCATATATCGCCGATAATCACGGCCCCGTCCTCTCGCGCCCGCCCGAAGTTGACACATTGTGCGTTATCAGACGTAGCGGGCAGCATGGCCGAGGCGAGGTCTAGGAAAATCGCAGGCTTACACGCCCAAGCCAAGCGAGGCCGGATGAAGAAAATTAGGCGGACACGGGCTTTTGCCTCAGATTGTTCGGCGCGGTGCGGCCCTAGACGGTTTGCGGGGCGGAGATCGGCGCCCGATCAGGCCGTCTGGGCCTGGAAAATTGGACGGCTCACTTAAAATTATTCGGTCCGGGGCGTGTGGGTGTGAGACACGCTTTTCAGCTCGGCCAGCGATTCAATGAGACGGTCCAGTTTATCGTCTATCGCGTCCATTTTCTGGGGGAGCTGCTCAAGCCGTCCAAGCGTCCTGTTCATTGTAGAAAGCTGATTATTGATACTTTGGAGGGCCGCACTTTGCTGACCGTTCAGTGTGATGGCGGTCGCTTCGGCCGCCGTGACGCGGTTCGCCATGATGAAGTACAGGGCCAGCCAGCCGGCGGCGAACACAGTCAAGAGCGTGAGCAATACCGACGATTTCATATCTGCTAGGGTCATGGCTCCTCTCTCTGTCTCCGCCATACCACAGGGGCATAGCCTACACCACCATTCCGGCCCCAGCCGGGCGGCAAAGCCGGGGCATTTTGTTTTTGTTCCACAAAATAAATATTCTGCCTCACCAAAATTCCCCCACAATTCCGTGTCTCCGCCGGCGTCGTAAACCCCTATTGTCTGGTGAGGGTCACGGGTAGGGCCGACCCGATTCAAGCCGTCCTGGGCCATCCTGGGCGGCCGTTTTTTTGAGGGCGGAGGGAAAAAGCCAGCTGACCCATAAAACCACCATCAGTTGTGGTGTCATGGGCTCGCCTGCGCACGATATGGAATTTCGACCCGGAGTGTGAAAGTATGGCCCAGAAAAGCAGCGGCCCAGACCAACGGGCCTGGGCCACATTAAAGGCTTGACAGCTGTCGGACCGGCAATCTTCCAGCTGTCGTAACACGTCCCGGCAGGGGCGAGGGAGCGGTGTTGTGGCTAGAATAGCGGACGGAATCGGTGAGGGCAAGAGCGGACGGACGAAGAGCAAGGGCGGTCGGCAGGTAAGAATCTCTGACCGGTGGGACTTCGCTCAATTCTACCCGGTCACAAACAAACATCAGCGGGCAATTTTGCTAACCGTGGCTCATGCGTGCGACGGAGACACGCTTGATTCACACATCAGCAAAGAGACTGTGGCCGAGCGGGCGCTTATCAGCTTGGCGACTCTCTACCGGGAGTTGCCAGCATTGGAGGCGACGGGCGCGCTTCAATCGGTCCGCTATTCACGCACGACCTACTGGACCCTTCCCGAGCCAGCCGTGATTCTGAGCTTTTTGGATGAATATCGGGCCGAGCGGCGGGCAAAAAAAGAGGCTCAAAAAGGCGCTCCGAAAGGGGCGGGTGAGCAAAACGGAAATTCTCACCCTGAGAATGAAACCTCTCACCCTGAGAATGAAACCTCTCACCCTGAGAGGCAATCAGGTCTTATATCAGGTTCTTTGTCAGGTCTAAAATCAGGGCACGGAAAAAAAGACTTTTTTTCACAAAATCTTGAAGCCCTGAAGGCAAGACACGTCCTGCCAGACCCGGACAGCACGCCCATGCTGGTCAACAGCCCAACACCGAGCACAATCGAGACGCGGCATAGGATTGTCGAAGAGCCTGAACAGCAGTTCTCTCAGCCCAGACGCCAGTCGCAGGTGAAGCCGATAGGCCGGACAAAGCAGGTAGGCAAGGTGTTGGCTCCCGAGATCAGAGCAGACGGCCGCCCTGCTCTCAGTCTTGAACAGGAGCAAGAACGTCACGCTCTACTCAGACGACAGGCGGCCGAGCTGGTCAGACGCGAACAGGAGGGGCAGGAATGACACAGCAGGAAGCTGAGGAGGTAGCCGCAGCAATCGCGGGGCTTCCCCCCGAAGAGCGAGCCCATTGCTTTCAGGATCATGGGGCAGCACGGGCGGCATGTGATACAGTGCGGCAAGATCATCGGGCGATGTGGCGAGAGGCTTGTGTGATCGACCTGAAGCACCACAACATGAGCGGATACGTTGTCCGGCTTGTGGCAGCCTCAGACGGACGTGTCTGTGTCATGTTTGAGGCCGGAGACGCGCCACCACTGGACACGCTGGGAGGATAACATGGCTGAGAGACAAGAGCCGCCGGCAAGCTGGACGGGCTCGAGCTTACACCTTCCAGGCGGGACGGTAATTCATCGAGGAAAGGTAAGGTAAGGTAACGGGATATGACGAAGAAACAAGCGATTGTCGAGTTGAAGCAGGCCCTCAGCAAGGTAGGACAGGAACTCGCCCTTTTTGAGGCTGCTGAGGACCAGCAGGCGCAGTACGCGGCTTGGGCTGAACTGGTGTACGAAACGGGGGTGCAGCAAACGGCCTGGGAGAAGTTACGGGATGAGTACGAGCCGAGAAGGAAGAAGCTGGTAGGCCCCTACCCGTCAGCTGATAAAGTCGAGCAAGAGGTCTCAGAGTATGAGGACCAAGGTTGGAAATTAGACGGCGAGATAGACGAATTTGAATTTAGAAACCTAGAGGGAAAAGAAGGGCTCTGCTACGTTGCATGTGTGACGCAGCCCTTAACCGGAAGAAAACAAGATGAGCGATCAGACTGAATGAAGCCTGGAGAAGATCAAGGAGGAGCTGGAAGCGCTGCTGAACGCGAGCACTCCGGTCCCCGAGATTGTACAGGCACGAATCGCAGCGCTGCACGCGCTGGCCGACATATTGCTGCGTGAAAAGGACAAATAACCCCGCAAAACCTGTCCTTGTGCCGCTTGACCCACCGTGGCATCATGAAGCCAGATCATTCACCTTTCACTGTACGCTCTCGAAGCGAAACCCAAATGACCTACGGCTAATCCTCCTCCGGGGACCCCTGGGGCGAATCGAAAAGCGACCTCCAAACCGCAGGCCTCAGGTACGAACTCCATACATGGTCCGGTTCCGGCCCTGACGGCGTACCTGTCTACCCTGCCCACAACGCAGGGCTGGAATCGCGGCCAGCCGTTCCATATCTTCCCGTGGGAGCAGCGCTTTTTGCGTGGCACGTTCGGCCGGGAGTTCGTCCAGGGCGACGCAGCCCTGACCCTGGCGCGTGGCGCAGGCAAAAGCACCTTTATCGCGGGCCTGGGCTCGGCCTGCCTGGACGGCCCGCTTGTCGAGGAAAACAGCGAAGCCGTTGTCATAGTGCCGTCGCTGGCGCAGAGCCGTATCATCTTCAGCCACGTCATATTATTTCTGTTTGATAAGTATCCATTATACAGACAAGCTTGCGAGCTATGCACAAGGCCCGGCGCGGAAAAGAGGGCTCCGGGGTTGAAGAGCAGGAGCCTGGCAGGCAGCGGCCGTCCGGGTCTTGCGGGAGCCAGCTCAGGCCCTGGCTGTCCTCAGACCCTCCGCGGCCGAGGGGAGAGCAGCCAAGGCCTTGCTCTCCGGCTGACCCCTTCGCCCGGTTGACAGGAGGGAAAGGGGGTGAGGGCTAGCGCAGGCTCGCAGCAGCCGTAGCGTCGGATAAGGCGGTATCTGTTAAGGTTGGGGGCTATTCAGGCGGATCATCTGGTCCAGTTCCAAGAGACAGTTCAAAGCTCTCCCATACCTCCATCAACCCCACTACGTTATGCTTCAAGGATCCCAAAAGTATCTCTTTTTCTGACTCGTTTTGCGTTGATTGGAATCTGTCGATGTTCGTAAGTATATCCTCCGCTCTCCACTTGACCTGTTGGAGCGGTCCCACCAGTTGCTTTTTGTCCATGTTTGCCTCCGCTCTCTTCCATTCTTACCCTATCCGATACGGCTGATAACGCCATACCCTCACCCCTGGCCTTGCCGCTGCTGTGTTGGTGCTTGTTCCTCCGCCGCCTCCTCAGTCACCTGGAAGGGGAACCCATACAGCTCCTGTAGCAGGGCCTGGTCGCGGGACTGCGGCAGGTATGTCCTCAATATCTTCATAACCCCAGCCTCCGTCACATCCTGCTTTTTGAGGGCGGCCAGGATAGCCCCGCCGATCAGAATTTTGCCGCGCGCATCCTTCTTACGGAACGCTTGACTCCGCCGGGCCTGAATGCGCTGGAGGCGGGCGGTAAGCTTGGCTTGCTGGTTCTTAATTTTACGGATCATCTCCTCATCATTGGCTCTTGGCATCGTATCCTCCTAAATGCTACAATCAGCGGTTGAGAAGCAGGCATTTTTTGTATCCCCGAATGAAGAGAGGGCGCACTTCAAAGTTTCTCTCGACAAACTCCCGTGCTTTCCCCTCTCTTCCTTCTCTCAGCCACGACCCAGGCAATTCCATGCACGACGACGACACCCTGACCGGCCTCGACAAACCCGGCCGCGCGCGCCAGCATCATGGCGGCCGCCCCGTCTTTTCGGGCCGGGGAGCCATCTACCATCTTAACGTGCGCACCGGCTCCCGGTCAAAAGGCCAGTCGGCCCGCGCGGCGGCCGCCTACATCCAGCGGGAGGCGGAATACAGCCGGGACCGCGAGACGACCGACGAGCTCCTGTACACCGAATCGGGCCACATGCCGGCCTGGGCGGAAGCAGACCCGACCACCTACTGGGACGCGGCCGACCTGCATGAGCGGGCCAACGGGCGGCTGTTCCAGCGGGTGGAAGTCGCCCTGCCGACTGCGCTGAGCGCCGCTGAGCAGCGCGAGTTGGCGGTCGGCTTTGCCCGTCATCTGACCGACGGCGAGCAGCTGCCCTACACCCTGGCGATCCACGCCGGCGAGGGCACCAACCCGCACTGTCACCTGCTGATTAGCGAGCGAACCAACGACGGGCTCGAGCGCTCGCCGGAGCAGTGGTTCCGGCGCTACAACGCGGCGGAGCCCGAGCAGGGTGGCGCCCGGAAGACTACAGCCCTGCACCCCAAAGCGTGGCTGGCGGAGACGCGCGAAGCGTGGGCCGAGCAGACCAACCAGGCCCTGGCCGAGGCCGGCTGTGAGCTGCGGATCGACCACCGGAGTTATGCCGCGCAAGGCATCGAGCGGGTGCCGGGCGTCCACTTGGGACCGACCGTGCTAGCGATGGAAGCGCGGGGGATCGAGACCGAGCGGGGGGCGGAGGCGCGGGCGGTCGCGCAGCAAAATGCCGAGCTGGAACGTGAACGGGAGGAGCTGACGTATGAGCGAACGCAGGGGAGAGAGCTTGACCCAAGCGGTGCGGGAGCTGAGCGCGAAGGTGGAGACGTGGGAGGACGAGCTGGCGGGCTGGCCGGGGGCGATGGGAGAGAGCGTGGGCCGAGCCTTGGAAACGGCGGCCGAGCGGGCCGAGGAGCGGAGCCGGAACGAGACAGAGAAC
>WTHE01000722.1:11901-13918 GCA_011523315.1 Candidatus Binatota bacterium | reverse complement strand
CTTTTCAAGCCCCCACTCGACAAAATGCTCAAACTCCCAGGCGAACAGCCGCCGATCAAAGCGCTGCTGAAAGGCGATGCAGGCGCTGTCGCGTTTGCGGGTGCCGGTAATCTGGAGCAACAGCAGCTGATCAATGGCCTGACGGTACAGGGCTTCGGCGTCGGCTGCCGAACAGTCCTGAGCGGCCTCGCGGAGCGGCGCGTCACCGATATCTTCGAGCAGCAGGAAGCCCTCTTTTTGGCCGTCGTAATACAGGTCTGGAATCCGCATGCCGAGCGGTCGCAGAAAGCGATCAACATTCACATACGGCAGCTCGGTCAGCGGCTCGGAAAACACCGACAGTTCTTCCGACGACAGCGGCAGAGCAGTATCGGCCAGCACCATCACCACCACACTCGGCGGTCCGCCGCCACGCAGGCGCAGCCGCAGGTAACTGCGGCTTGAGGCGTCACCGGCCAAGGCGTGGACCTCGGCAATCTCAGCCCCCCAGGTTCGCTCAACCGCCTCCCTCAGCCCATCCGGCACGCTGGTATCCATAGCCGTACCGACTAACAACCGGGATGCGGCTTGTCAAAGCCGCCTTGTAAACGCCCCGGCTCTCTTCTTGACGAGGTGGTCGGCATCGTTCATCTTTCAGGACGTATGGCAGCCCGCCAGGCAAACACGGCCGAGCTTGAGGCCCTGGTCCGACAGCTGCGTCAGGAACTGGCCGACAAGGAGCGGCTCATCGCCCAGCTACAGAGTCAGCTCGGCCAACTCCAGGCCGGCGCCGACGTGGGCGAGTCATCCCCGCCACAGCCTTCCCCCGCAGCCGAGGACGCTCCTCCAGGCAGCCAGGCCGACCTGCTGAGCCAGCTGGACAAACTGTATCAGGACACATAAGTGGACCCGGATCGGCCCGGCACTCAGCGGTACAGCGTCTCGACCAAGGCGTGCTGGTAGGCGCGTACCTGCTCGGCCTTCAGAAAGAACGAGGGCTCCATCAGGGTCAGCGAATCCGCTACTTCCCAGCGGGCGCCGATCTGAGCCCGCACCTCGTCCGGCGTTCCGACCACCGCAAAGGTTTCGACCATGGCGTCCGGAATAGCCGTAAGCATGGCCTTGGGATCCTGGGCCTGAGCGGCTGCGGCAGCCCGACGGGCGGCTTCGCCAAAGCCGTGGGCGGCAAAATACTTCTCATACTGGGCGATGGACGAATAAAAGGCGACCGTGCCCCGCGCGTCGGCAATCGCCTGGCGCCGGTCAGGATGAATCGCCACATAGGCCCAGATGTTCAGATCGAAGTCGCGGCGGTTTTTGTTGGCCGTGGCCAGCCCGGTCTCAAGATTCGGCTCGACCCGGTCTCGAATCCAATCCGCCGACCAGATCGGGTGGCCGGCCAGCCCGTCGCCAATTTCTCCGGCCAGCCGCACCGCACCGGTGAACAGGGCCGACAGATAGATCGGAATACTGGGCCGGACCGGCGGACGCAGGATATTCAGGTCGCTGAAATCGACCGTGTAGTACGCGCCCTGCCATTTGCCGAGCCGGCCCAGGTGGCCCTGTTCGATGACCAGGCGGACGAGGGTGATGACCTCGCGCAGGCGCGCCAGGGGCGGGTCGTAGGCCACGCCGTGCCAGTTTTCGTTAAAGCGGCGCACGCTGGGACCGATGCCCAGGACCGTCCGGCCACCGCTGATCAGATCAAGGTCCAGGGCCGACAACGCCGTCTCAAACGGACTCCGGGTAAAGGCCAGCGTCACCCCGGTGCCGAGTTTCAGCCGCTGGGTTCCGCCCGCTGCGGTGGCCAGGGGCAAAAACGGCGGGCCGGGCAGCTGAATGCCCCACAGCCCGTCCAGCCCCAGCTCTTCGGCGCTTGTGGCCGCGTCAAGAATCTGAGCCGCCGTTTGTGGCGGCAGAATACCCCAATACCGCTTGCCGTTGATCGCCATCCTGCTCTCCTGTCGTGCCTGCTTGTAGACGCCCTTATGGCGTCCGGCGGCCGAAACCGCAAGCCCTGTTCGCCCCCGCAACCCTT